>NZ_JBAQZB010000032.1:0-1903 GCF_049790535.1 Legionella sp. | reverse complement strand
CTGCGATTTCTTCGGGTATAGGGAGAGACTGCTCATCGTAAACAATACTTAATTCCGTTACTTTTTCAAAAAAATCAGCAGATAATGGTAAAGAAAAAAATTGATTTAGAGTTGTTTCAAAATTCTTCTCTTGATATACAATCTTTGTATCAAAAAAGCCATTGTCTGAATTTTTGGGTATTCTTAGTTCAAGTTTCATCTTTATTCCAATTAAACTTTATACTCAACTAGATTGAGCTAAAAAAAGTATTACTGTACATTATTTATGTTAAAAAATAAATTAATTTAATTAAAAATTGTCTTTCGGTAGAGCTAAAAAACATAGTGACGTGCTCATAATAAAGAGGCTCTATCTTATCCTCTCCACTAGGCAATCCGAACTGTGATTGTCAGAGATTGTAGAAGTATACGAAAATAGGCACCTGCCCCAAACTCTCGAATCCTACTTTAAAAGTAGTCCAAATCGCTTATCGTATGCGTATTGTAACTCGGGACTTTCATGCCTATGTTCAGTTAAATAGCTCTGTCCTTTATTTATGAAAAATCGGCTCTACACCAATGAGCTTGCATAAAGAAGTATTTCACCATCATACACAAAGTGTTAGCCAAAAGGATTTAAGTCGCCACTTTCCTACTGGAAAAGCTACGATAGAGCGTTGGTATCATTATGGTTATGAGCGTCAAGAAAAACGGATTACCACACCATTATGCCCTCGTGTATTAGGTATTTATGAACACTCTTTTACTAAGAAGCAAGGGTATATCACTACACTATGTGATTTAAGCAAACATAAGGTATTTGCTATTGTTAAAGGTCGTTCAGGCCGTGATTTAGAGACTTATTTTAAAGCTTTGGAAGGGAAAGAGTGCGTACGTGTCGTGTGTATTGATTTAAGCAGTAGCTATCGGTCTTTAGTCAAACGTTATTTTCCTAATGCCAAGATTGTGGCTGATCGCTTTCATGTGATTCGTCTTATCAATCAATTGAGTATGCAAACGTTTCATCAAATTGATCCGACAATGAAGTACCAAAGAGGGACTCTCATTGCTTTGAAAACTAAACTCGAGAATCTGACTGCTTTACGTCAAAGCAAGCGCGACAGTTATCTGAAACAACAACCCGCGATTGCTGCAATTTATGATTTTAAACACCAGTTGCATGAGCTATTAACTAAGAAGCATTGCACAGCGAAAGAATGCAAACGTTTACTATCACGTTTCTTGGAAATGGTTAAAGAATTAAAACAAAGTGCTTTTCAACATCTTAGAACATTAGGGAATACATTATTTAAATGGAGAGAGGAAAAAGTTTAAGCCAATCTGTGTTTGCAAAATATTTAAATGTCAGTCCTGCAATAATTTGCGGCATAGATGTAGTAGTTCAATAATTTGTTTGGCAACAAGCTCATGAGGTATTTTAGTCATAAACTGCCTCCATTGCATCATTTTCACTGAGCGCATCCTCAACAAATGCCCCCATAATGCCTGCCTCGATGAGTATGACTTCAGTGATAAAACCAGGAATTTCTAAATCGGTCAGTTTTGCAGTAATCACATCCATTAATGCAATTTCTTTATTCATGCTTTTCTCCAGCGTTTACCCATACGGCTGTGATCACTCCTTTGATTAGCCCTGTGCGAATAGGACCATAGTATCGACCATCAAAGGACCATTCGCTTTGGCTGGTCATGGTCATCACTTCATCTTTTTGCAGCGGATAATTTACAATTCGCCATTGAGGCAATGTACGATTCATCCCATCATTTAACTTAGGTTTTGAAAAAGGAATAAGCGTTTGATTCACAAAAACACCTTCAGAAGTAACTGATACAATATCACCCTGTATCGCCACCACTTTTTTCATTAAATACCCATAACCACCAGGACACAGGCCAGGGTTGA
>NZ_JBAQZB010000031.1:0-21739 GCF_049790535.1 Legionella sp. | reverse complement strand
TGTCAGCGAAACCTAGCGTTCTAGTACTTGAGCGCTGGATTCCGCAGTTAAACCTTGGAGCGGAGATAAGAAATTATCTGCTCTTTTAACTTATTGATTTAAAAGGAGATTACTCTCCCTCTTTGCTTGCCATTTTCTCTTTAAGTAAATCACCTAAAGTAGTGGTTGATGTACCCTCCGTTCGAGAATACTTCTTAATCGCATCCGCTTCGTCTTGAGCATCTTTCGCTTTTATTGAAAGAGCAATTGAGCGGTTTTTACGATCCACATTGATGATCTTAGCTTCAATTTCATCGCCTTCCTTAACGTGATTTTTCGCATCATCAATACGTTCATCTGCGGACAATTCACTAGCACGAATAATACCAACAATGTCATCACCCAAGGCTACAGTAACAGTTTTAGCATCCACTGTAGTTACAATACCCTTGACAATTGCACCCTTAGTATACTCTTCAACAAAGGTTGTAAAGTTATCACCTTCAAGTTGTTTTAAACCTAATGAAATGCGTTCACGCTCTGGATCAATTGCAAGAATAACAGCCTCTAACTCTTGTCCTTTCTTAAACTGTTTTACTGCTTCTTCACCAGGAACAGTCCAGGAAATATCAGATAAGTGAACCAAACCATCAATTTCACCATCTAAGCCAATGAAAATCCCGAAATCTGTAATTGAACGAATTTTACCACTAACTTTTTGACCTTTACTATGTGATGCAGCAAATTGTTGCCATGGATTACCAACACATTGTTTCATACCTAAAGAAATACGACGTCTTTCTTCATCAATTTCGAGAACCATTACGTCAACGACATCTCCCATAGAAACTACTTTACTTGGATGAACATTTTTATTAGTCCAATCCATTTCTGACATATGCACTAAACCTTCAACACCTTCTTCAATTTCAACGAAGCAACCATAATCGGTAATATTAGTAACTTTACCCTGTAATCTCTTTTGCAAAGGATACCGTTCAACTAAATCAACCCACGGATCGTTACCTAATTGTTTCATACCTAATGAAACACGGTTTCTTTCGTTATCAAAACTTAATACTTTAACTTTTACATCTTGACCGACAGATAATAATTCACTTGGATGCTTCACACGCTTCCATGAAATGTCAGTAATATGGAGTAAGCCATCTATACCGCCAAGGTCAATAAACGCACCGTAGTCTGTTAGATTTTTAACGATACCGTGAAGCTCTTGACCATCATGTAAGGACTCAAGCAAAGCTTGTCTATCAGCACTGCTTTCTTCTTCAACCACTGCACGTCGGGACACAACAATATTGTTGCGCTTTAGATCCATCTTAATTACTTTAAACTCGAGCTCTTTGCCTTCCAGATAAGAAGGGTCTCTTACAGGTCTGACGTCTACTAATGAACCAGGAAGGAACGCACGAATAGTACCGATTTCAACAGTGAAACCACCTTTAACTTTACCAGAAATAAGACCAGTAACTGTTTCATTGTTCTCATGAGATTTAGATAATTTGCGCCAAGCTTCTTGACGTTTTGCTTTTTCTCGTGAAAGGAGCGTTTCGCCGTAGCCATCTTCAACTGAATCTAGTGCTACTTCAACAGTATCGCCTAAACTAACTTCCAGTGCGCCATCTTTATCATAAAATTCTTCTACAGCAACAATACCTTCAGATTTTAATCCAGCATTTAAAATGACATAATCACTATCAATGCTAATTACTTTAGCGGCAATAATAGCACCGGGATAAAATTGAGCACCTACGATACTTTGCTCAAATAATTCTTTGAAACTTTCAGACATGTTAATAAACTCTTTAGTAAAAAAATGAAAGGATGAGCGTTCACTCACCTTTCCCCCTAAGTAACAGTCAAACATTAAACATGATGCAAACGATCATCAATTAATTTTAATACAGTATTGAATGATTGTTCAATACTTAAACTTGTTGTATCAATTTGCACTGCATCATCTGCAGGCTTTAATGGCGCATGCATACGCGCAGTGTCCCTTGTATCACGTTTAACCAGTTCTTCTATAACCTGCGCGAGCCTAACATTATTTTCTTTTTCTTTCAACTGCAAATAACGTCTATTTGCACGCTCTTTTTCATTAGCATATAAAAATATTTTTAAAAATGCATTTGGAAAAACAACTGTGCCCATATCTCGTCCATCAGTCACTAAGCCGGGAGCTTGGGCAAAATTTCGTTGACGTTCTAATAAAGCCTGCCTTATTTCAGGAATTGCAGCAATTTGTGAAGCATCCTGACCACATTGTTCGCTACGGATTACTGTACTGATATCTTCATTATCTAATATCACTTGAGAAGTATTATCATCAGAGGATTTAAAGTGTAAATTAAGGGAATGAGCTAAATTGGTTAATTGAGCTACCCCATTCAATTCAATCTTATTTTTTCTTGCAGCATAAGCTAAAACTCGATAGATAGCACCGCTATCAAGCCTATTCCAATGAAGATGCTTGGCAAGCAAATGACAGAGAGTACCTTTCCCCGTTCCACTAGGCCCATCAAGGGTAATTACCGGAATTTTTTCATCATACATTATCAGCTACTTCCTCCTCTATTTGAAGTTGAATTTCTTTTGCTGTCTCTATAAACAATGGGAATGATATAGCTACATTCGCACAGTTTTTTACACTAACTGGCGCATTAGACACTGTTCCGGCAATTGCAAAAGACATAGCAATACGATGATCGCCGAAGCCATCTACTGTTCCTCCCTGAAAAACTCCTCCTTCAATTAATGCCCCATCATCCAATGCTTGAGCTTTAATACCTAAATGGTGTAATCCATTGATCATTGCGACAATACGATCACTTTCTTTAAAGCGAAGCTCTTTTGCGCCATGAAGCGTAGTCTGCCCCTTAGCGCAGGCAGCAGCAATAAAAATAATGGGAAACTCATCAATTGCAAGTGGAACTACTTTTTGAGGAATATTAATCCCCTTCAATGGTGCATGTCGAACTCGTAAATCGGCGACCCATTCTTCCCCCTCTTGTCGCTGATTTGAAAGAGTAATATCAGCACCCATTTCCAATAAAATATGGATTATCCCAGTACGTGTGGGGTTAATTCCAACATGACGAATAAGAAGATTAGAGCCAGGAATAATCGTAGCAGCAACAATAAAAAAAGCAGCAGAGGATATATCACCAGGAACAAAAATTTCTGTCGCCAAGCATTCGCTTTTAGAATTAATAGTAATGGTATTCTCAGATCGATATACAGGATAAGAGAAACTTTCAAGCATGATTTCAGTGTGATTGCGACTTATACCTGTTTCAGTAATGCTTGTTTCACCTTGTGCATAAAGCCCCGCGAGCAAAATACATGATTTCACCTGTGCACTTGTTTCTGGCATTACATAATGTATTCCGGTAATTTTTTTACCACCTCTAATAATAATTGGTGGTTTATCATTAACAGTAGAAACATGAGCACCCATTTGCTTCAATGGTTTACTAATGCGTAACATAGGTCTTTTTAATAGACTTTCATCACCGACCAATTGGCTATCAAAATTTTGTGCTGCCAATAATCCAGCGAGTAAACGCATACTGGTACCTGAATTACCACAATCAATTACCTGCTTTGGCTTTTTTAATCCATGTTTTCCTACACCATGAATTACAACTTGCTGCTCATCGGGACCTTCAATAGTAACGCCCATTGCCCGGAAAGCACGTAAAGTAGCCATACAATCTTCACCATCAAGAAACCCGTTAATAACTGTAGTTCCTTTCGCAATACTCCCAAGTATAATGGATCGATGAGAAATCGATTTATCTCCAGGAATACTAATTTCTCCTCTTAATGAATGCGATGGTTTACTCACTAAGTTAATTATTTTCACAGATTGTTTTCCTCCCAAATAACTTCCTTTCTTCTCTCTTCTTCCCAAAGATGAGACAGGGCCTATAAGGCGGTTAAGGGGTTGTTTGAACAAAGTTCCTACCGATGTTTGCCACTAGGGTTACTTGCAAATTCGGACATAAATTGAATTAGAGCATCAACTCCAGACATTGGCATTGCATTATAAATACTGATACGAATTCCGCCAATATACCGATGTCCTTTTATAGCACTTAATCCTCGTGACTGAGCCTGCTGCACAAAGAGTTCCTCAAGATTGGTATTCTTTAATGAAAAACAGACATTAACTAGGGAGCGTGCTTCTCTGCTGACGTGAGTACAATAAAAATCACTGCTATCTAAATAATGATATAATTTAGCTGCTTTTTCACAATTTAACTTAAAAAGTGTCTCGATGCCCCCTTGTGCCTTTACCCAATCAAACATTTTTGCAGCCATATAACAATTAAATACGGGTGGTGTAGCATACAACGAGTCATTTTCAGCATGAATTTTATAATCAAGCATCGTGGGTACAGGTGGATTCGTTTTTTTAGCTAATAAATCATCTCTAATAATGACTACTGTTAATCCTGCATTGGCAATATTTTTTTGAGCACCGGCAAAAATTAAGCCATAATTTCTAATATCTATAGGTTCACTAAGCAGACATGAAGTCATATCTGCGACTACTGTAGTTTCTTCAGCCTTAGGCACATAAGGAAACCGTACGCCATTTATCGTTTCATTAGGCGTATAATATAGGTACGTAGTATTTTCTTTTATATTCCAATAATGGGGTTCGGGAATTGCTTTATAACCATTCTTTTCATCACTAGCAATGCAATAGGCATTCTTTAGTTTCTGAGCCTCAAGAAGTGCCAAATGCGACCATATTCCAGTATCTAAATACCCGGCGTATTCATCTGCTCGTAAAAAATTCATTGGAATCATGGCAAACTGCATACGGGCAGCACCACCCAAGAATAATATGTGGTAATTTTTCGGTATAGTTAATAGGTCTCTTAGGGTGTTTTGCGCATGATTTAAAAGTGATATAAACTCTGGGGTACGATGTCCTATTTCAAGAATAGACATTCCGGTACCCTGCCAGTCAAGAAATTCTTCCTGAGCCTCTTTTAGTATGAGCTCAGGAAGCATTGCCGGACCGGCACCAAAATTATATATCCTGGACGTCATGCTGATCACTGCTGTTTTCTATTTCTGAAGCATCATTTTCTTGTTCCAATTCTTCAGATTCTTTCTCGCCTAAATCCTCGATTTTTTGCATACCAACTACGAGCTCACCAGAACTAACATTAATCAGACGAACCCCTTGAGTATTTCTACCGATAACAGATAATTCATTGACCCTAAAGCGCACCAATGTTCCTTTATCAGTAATTAACATGGCTTCATCATTGTCATTAACTTGTACTGAGCGTACCACCTTGCCATTACGTTCAGTCACTTGAATGGAAATAACGCCTTGCCCGCCCCGCCCAGATACTCGGTACTCTTCTAGATCAGTACGTTTACCATAGCCATTTTCAGTTGCAGTCAAAATAGTTCCATTAGGATGGGCAACAATTAAGGAAATTACTGCCTGGTCCTCTTCTATACGAATACCTCGTACACCACGAGCAGTACGGCCTGTAGAACGTACTTTAGATTCGTCAAAACGGATTACTTTTCCAGCATCGGTGAATAACATGATGTCTTTAGTACCGTCAGTAATATCGACACCAACCAAACGATCATTATCATCCAGATCAACAGCAATAATTCCATTCGAACGTGGTCTGCTAAAGGCGTTTAATGGCACTTTTTTTACTGTTCCCCTACGAGTTGCCATAAATACATAATATCCTTCCTGGTATTCTCTGACAGGTAACATAGCATTAATTTCTTCCCCTTCCGCCAAAGGAAGAATATTAATAATTGGTCTACCCCGTGAAATACGACTTGCCAAAGGAAGTTGATAGGCTTTCAGCCAATACAACTTGCCGTGATTTGAGAAACAGAGCAAGGTATCATGTGTGCTTGCAATTACCAAACGAGAGATGAAGTCTTCTTCTTTAACATTAGTCGCAGATTTTCCTTTACCCCCACGACGTTGCGCATGATAAGCGCTAATTGGTTGATATTTCACATAACCTTGATGTGATAAGGTAACCACAACATTTTCTTCCGTAATAAGATCTTCAATCGTTAAATCTTCTTGTGATGCAGTAATTTCAGTCCGGCGTTCATCACCAAATTGTGTTTTAACCTCCTGAAGCTCATCACGTATTACTTGCATCAAACGTTCTGGAGAAGCCAAAATGTCTAATAATTCTTTAATTAAAATTAATAACTCTTCAAACTCACCTAGAATTTTCTCTTGTTCCAAGGCAGTTAATCGATGTAACCTTAATTCCAGAATGGCTTGTGCTTGTGCTACTGATAATTTATATCCTACCTCACTTAAGCCAAACTCAGCAGTCAATTCATCAGGCCTTGATGCATCGGAACCAGCACGCGCCAACATACTACTAACCATACCGGGTTGCCATATTTTAGCTAACAATGCCTCTTTCGCATCCTGAGGCGTAGGTGATTGTTTAATTAAAGCAATCATTTCATCGATATTCGCAAGGGCTATTCCCAAGCCCTCCAACAAATGAGCACGACTTCTTGCCTTTTTCAATTCAAATAAGGTTCTCCTGGTAACTACTTCACGTCGGTGTTTAATGAAATATTCCAGAATTTGTTTCAAGTTCAAAGTACGTGGCTGACCATCAACCAAAGCAACCATGTTAATACCAAACACATTTTGCATTTGGGTGTGAGCAAATAAGTTATTCAAAATAACATCAGCTACTTCATTACGCTTTAACTCAATGACTACCCGCATACCTTGCTTGTCCGACTCATCACGAAGACCTGAAATACCTTCAATTTTCTTATCCCTAACCAATTCAGCAATACGCTCTACTAAGCGTGCTTTATTCACTTGATAAGGTAATTCATGGATAATAATTGCCTGACGGTTTGTGTCTTCGTCAGTTTCTATTTCCGTTCTGGCACGAATAATAACTCGCCCTTTTCCAGTACGGTAACCCTGAATGATTCCTGCTCTACCATTAATAATCGCTGCGGTAGGAAAATCTGGACCAGGAATAATTTCCATAATTTCATCCAGACTAAGCTCGGGATTATCGACTAAAGCAATACAGGCATTAACCACTTCGGTTAAATTATGAGGTGGTATATTAGTTGCCATACCTACCGCTATACCCGAAGAGCCATTGATTAACAAATTCGGTATCCGAGAAGGTAGAACTACTGGGGCAAATTCTGTTTCATCATAATTGGGACTGAAATCAACAGTTTCTTTATCTAAATCAGCTAATAAGGCGTGGGCTACCTTAGACATTCTTACTTCTGTATAACGCATTGCCGCAGGAGCATCACCATCAACAGAACCAAAGTTCCCTTGTCCATCAACCAAAAGATAACGCATGGAAAATGGCTGGGCCATACGCACAATAGTATCGTAAACTGCTGTATCACCATGTGGATGGTATTTACCAATCACATCCCCCACTACACGAGCAGATTTCTTGTAAGGTTTATTCCAATCGTTACTCAATTCACTCATAGCAAAAAGCACACGCCGGTGAACGGGCTTCAGTCCATCGCGAACATCAGGCAAAGCCCGACCGACAATGACACTCATAGCATAATCCAGATAGGATTGCTTTAATTCGTCTTCAATATTAACTGACAAGACTTCTTTAGCTAGATAAACCATGATTTGGACGTATCCTTATGATAAATTCTGTGGTAAAGGATAACATACAGTACGTTGTAATTGAATCGAACACTTTAAAAAAAAGCGTCTCTAAAAGATGTACTTTTGCATACTAAATCTCAGCCAGATTAATCTGAAGCACAAATTACTAATTTTTTTCCTGTTATTCTTTTTAAATCTCCACCATAATATTCGTAGGGTAGGTTTAAATTGACTGCAAGTGCTCATTTTGTATATAGTGCCGTGCGCAACTAGAAAATAAAAAATGCTTAGAAACAGGAGAAGCAATGACAAATAAACTAGCCAAACTTAGCATCGAAGGCCAAGAACCATTAGAATTACCAGTTTATACACCTACTTTAGGTAATGAGGTGATTGATATTACTAAACTTGGTTCACGTGGCGTATTTACCTTTGATCAAGGTTTTCTCTCTACAGCCTCCTGTGAATCTAAAATCACTTATATTGATGGAGAGAATGGTATCCTGTTATACAGGGGTTATCCAATTGAACAACTAGCAGAAAAAAAAGATTTTCTTGATGTAAGTTATCTCTTGTTGAATGGTGAGTTACCAAATAAAGAAGAAAAAAAAGATTTTGTTAGTTTAATTAACAATCACACTATGGTTCACCAACAAATGTATCAATTTCTTAACGGTTTTCGTCGTGATGCTCATCCCATGGCCATTATGGTAGGAATCGTTGGCGCTTTATCTGCATTTTACCACGATACTATGGACTTAAATAATGCCCAGGATCGTTTTATTTCTGCAATTCGCCTGGTTGCTAAAATGCCTACATTAGCAGCGATGAGTTACAAATACTCAACGGGCATGCCTTACATGTATCCAAAAAATAAAATGACCTATGCTGAAAACTTTTTACATATGATGTTTGGTGTCCCTTCTGAAGACACTACTCCAGATCCTGTTTTAGTCAAAGCAATGGATACTATATTTATTTTACATGCAGACCATGAGCAAAATGCTTCTACCTCTACAGTTCGCCTGGCTGGCTCAACGGGCGCTAATCCTTTTGCTTGTATTTCTGCAGGAATTGGTGCTTTATGGGGCCCTGCTCATGGTGGTGCAAATGAAGCATGCTTAAACATGTTAAAAGAAATTGGGGATATTAGCCAAATCGACCACTACATTAAACGCGCTAAAGATAAAAATGATCCATTCCGTTTAATGGGTTTTGGTCACCGTGTTTATAAAAGCTATGATCCAAGAGCTAAAGTAATGCGTCAAACATGTTATGACGTTCTGGAAGCAGTCGGTGCTAAAGATGCTCCTTTGTTCAAACTGGCCATGGAGTTAGAGCGTATTGCTCTTGAAGATGATTATTTTATTGAAAAGAAACTTTATCCTAATGTCGATTTCTATTCAGGCCTAACTTTAAGTGCAATTGGCATTCCGACAAACATGTTCACGGTAATCTTCGCTCTAGCACGTACCGTGGGGTGGATGAGCCATTGGATGGAGATGGTTGCCACTAAATCAAGAATCGGCAGACCTCGCCAGCTATATACTGGTGAAAAAACCAGGAATGTTCCTTAATCTTATTCTTTTTGATATAGGGGCTACATAGAGCCTCTAATTTCATTAATGAGAATGAGGTGGTAAACAATCCTGTAATGAAGCTATTTTTTCTTGTTGTCTTTCAATTTCTTTTTGTAGACATTCTAATCCTGTATTTAATAACTGGTATCGTTCTTTTTTAGAATCAGCACCATGAAAGAAATTTAGTGCGCTTTTTATATTAGTTTTGGGATTTTTAAGTGCTTCGACAACAATAGATTCCGCCGCTTGCAGCATCTGAATTTTTGTTGTTTTAAAACCAATTTTTTGCGAACAAAAGCGTAACTGGAATCTGAATTCCCATTGATTGTTAATTGCTTAATTTGTTGCTCTAATGCAACAATAGTATCTTTATTTTTAATATAATCTAAAAATGAGCAAATGCGAGAGATAAATCTGACCCTCTTAAAGTAAAAGGACTATTCGCTGTGGAAACTAATTTACAAAGTGTGCAAGCTCAAGCGGATAATGCAACAATATTTAGACACAAGTTTTAGTTGAAAATGGATTTTGCGTGCGCGATCACGAAGCCTTCGGGACGACACGCATTAGAAACTTATTTACAAAACAAGGTGCGTAATGCCTGTTGCCAACCGCAATAATCGGCTTCTACTTGCTCAATAGTACGAGTAGGCTGAAATTTCTGTTCAATCCCCCAAGTGGTTGTCTGCAATTCCTCCAAGGAATTGAAAACCCCACTTCCTAAGGCTGCTAAAATAGCCGCCCCTTTCGCCGTTGTTTCTATGTCCTTAGGCTTTTGTACTTGAAGTTGGCATTGATCAGCTAAAAACTGTAAAAACCACTGATTAACAGCCATGCCTCCATCAACACGCAATAACGATAAATTCAAACAGCTATCCTCGCGCATACAAGCAAATATTTCGCGCGTTTGATAACATATACCTTCTAATGCCGCCCGCGCAAAGTGAGCTCTTTTAGTGGAAAGCGATAATCCAGTCACTATTGCACCTGGTGTTGATAGCCAGTGCGGAGCCCCTAAACCAGTAAACGCAGAAACCAAATACACACCATCATTTCCATCCAAACTTTGTGCCAATGACTCTGTTTCTCCAGAAGTAGCTATTAATTTCATCTCATCACGCAACCATCTTACCGTAGTTCCTGCATGATAAATGCTTCCTTCTAAACCGTATGTAATTTTACCCTTAATTTTATAGGCAATTGTGGTTAGGAGTTTATGGTGTGAAAGTACAGCTTTAGCCCCAGTATTGAGCAATAAAAAACCACCTGTACCATACGTTCCTTTCACCATTCCTGACTCAAAACATCCTTGGCCAATTAATGCCGCCTGCTGATCACCAGCCACTCCGGTAATAGGTAATTCCATTCCAAGCCATCGTTTATCAATCAGACCAAAATGGCTATCGCAAGCACGAACCTCTGGTAAAACGGATTCAGGTAGTGCAAAAAGATTCAATAAATCAGAGTCCCATTGTGCTGTTTTGATGTTAAATAACATGGTTCTTGAAGCATTGGTGATATCTGTTAAATGCAAATGCTGTTGTGTTAATCGCCAAATTAAAAAACTGTCTATCGTTCCAAAAGCAAGATCTCCTTGTTTTGCAAGCTGTTGTGCTTCAGGGTTATTCTCTAGCAACCATTTCAGTTTACTTGCCGAGAAATAAGGATCTGGAAGCAAACCAGTTTTTTCTTGAATCATAGAGGATTCAGAAACAAATGCATGACAGTATTCTGCCGTTCTTCGATCTTGCCAAACAATTGCAGGTGCAAGACAGACACCTGTTTTCTTATGCCAAATTACTGTAGTTTCACGTTGATTAGTTAAACCACAAGAAATAATTTTCTCTTTTGGAACTTTAGCAACGACCTCGCGCAGAGCAATTAATGTTTTTTGCCATAGCTCCTCAGGATCATGCTCAACCCACCCGGCTTTAGGATAATATTGTTTTAATAAATATTGGCTGTAAGCAACTAATTTGCCGTGAAGTGTGTAAATCATGGCCCGTGTACTGCTTGTCCCCTGATCTATAGCAAGTAAGTAATTCATTTATTCGCAGTCCTTAATCCTTCTCAAAACAACCTTACTTTATATCTCAGCACATAAGGATGACATCATAAGAAATTACATTGTATATTATTTAGAGTGTAATCTTTTTTTGTGGAGACTAAAACATGGATCAAGTTTTTGATGTTGCAATTATTGGTGGCGGCATCAATGGGTGTGGTTGTGCAGCCGATGCCGCTTTAAGAGGCCTGTCGGTGATCCTCCTAGAGCGAGAAGATCTAGCTTCAAATACTTCTTCAAACAGCACTAAACTTATTCATGGTGGATTAAGATATTTAGAAAACTATGAATTTGCTCTGGTAAAAAAAGCCATTACCGAAAGACAAAGACTCTTAAATCTTGCCCCTCATTTAGTGCATCCCCAAGCTTTTGTTTTACCCTATGAAAAACATATGCGCCCCGCCTGGTTCTTGCGCTTGGGATTGTTTCTATACGATTATCTAAATCGTAAAAATCGTTTACCTAAATGCAAAAATATTAATAGAAAAAAAAACGAACTATATTTTACCCCTTTAAGGAACGATCTGGATCATGGCTTTCTATTTTATTATGGTGCTGCAGATGATGCACGTCTGACTATTGTTAATGCAATTCAGGCCAAAAATCATGGCGCTAATATTAAAACCTATTCAACAGTAACCCATGCTCAAACTATCGATAATTTATGGCAATTAACTGTTCAACCACAAACAGGTCCTGAATATAAAATTCATGCCAAAACTTTAATTAACGCAGCTGGGCCTTGGGTAAAAGCAGTGGAACAGTTAACAAAAATTTCCAATCATCAAAAAATCAGCCTGATAAAAGGAAGTCATATTGTCGTGCCTCCAGTTTACGAAGGTAATCATGCCTATTTTTTACAACATCATGATAAACGAGTTATATTTGTTATTCCCTACCATGGGTTTAGCATGATTGGCACAACTGATGTACCAGTGACAGAACAACCAGATAAAGTCAGTATTAGTGACGAAGAAATCAATTATTTACTTAATTTAGTGAATTTATATTTTAAAACTAAAGTCTCTAAAAAAGAGGTTTTCTATACTTGGAGCGGGGTTCGCTCTTTATTGGCCAATACCAATAAAGAAGCTCAATCATTAAGTCGCGATTATAATTTTGAATTTAGCCTTAAACCTGCACCCGTTATTACTATTTATGGTGGGAAAATTACTACCTACAGACAATTAGCTGAAGAGGCAGTAAACCAGTTAATTGCCGTTTTTCCTCAAATAAAGCCGTCAACTACTACCACAACACCTCTTCCTGGGGCTACTTTTGAACAAATGAAGTTTGAACATTATATACACTATGCCAAAACAAAGTATCAATGGATGAACCCTAAATTATTTAATCGCTATTTATACACATATGGCACGCTTATGGAAAAATTTCTTGTATTATGCACTAGTGAACACTCTTTAGGAAAAAAATATGGGACAGACCTATACCAAGTTGAGGTCGATTATTTAATTTTAGAAGAATGGGCACGTCATTGTGATGACATTCTCAAACGTCGCACTCGACTTAGTTTAACCATGGATGCAATCAGTAAAAAAGAACTGGCTGCATACCTAGATAACATTATTTCTGTTGATCACCCTGTTCAAAGAGAGCCTTTATTGCACTAATATCAGTGGCCAGAACTTGCCGAACTAACTCATTCAATGCGGAAGCAGGCATATTTCCCGCATTCGAATAAACAACAATAGCATCTTTAAACACCATAAGATGCGGAATCGAGCGTATTTCAAAAAAATTAGCCAGTTCCTGCTCTGCTTCAATATTTACTTTTGCAAACTTTATATTAGGAAACTGCACAGAAACCTGTTCATAAATTGTGGTAAATTGTTTACAAGGAGCACACCAATCTGCCCAAAAATCAATAAACACTATTTGGTTTTCATTAATTAATGACTCAAATTCAGTGCTTGTCACATTTTGGCTTGGCATGTTTTATCCCTTCTTTGCTTCCAGTGAATTAATCACTTTATGAAACACATCATCCATACTTCCGGTACCTATAATACTATGAAATAAAGGAGCATCAGGATCGTTACTAGCCGCCCAGCTTTTATAATAATTGATTAAGGGCTCTGTTTGATTTCGATAAACTTCCAGTCGCTTTTTTACCGTTTCTTCTTTATCATCTTCTCGTTGAATTAACAGTTCACCCGTAACATCATCCAAACCCTCATGCTGTGGGGGTTGATTAATAATATGATATACACGACCAGAAGGTTGATGAATGCGTCGTCCACTAATGCGTTTAATAATTTCCTCATCATCGACAGCAATTTCAATCACATGATCTAAATGCACACCCGCTTGTTTTAAAGCGTCAGCTTGAACTAAAGTTCTTGGAAATCCATCAAATAAAAAACCATTTTTACAATCACTGCTTTTTAAACGTTCTTTAACTAAGTCAATAATAATATTATCGGAAACAAGTTTGCCTGATTCCATAATTTTTTTAGCACTTAAACCCAGTGGAGTACCTTGGGCAATAGCCGCACGCAACATATCACCAGTAGAGATTTGCGGTATTTTATAACGTTTAATTAACTGTAAAGCCTGGGTTCCTTTTCCAGCACCTGGCCCACCCAAAAGCATTAATCGCATCAAAAAACTCCTTAGTAACTACTTCAATTTAATTCTCTGAAGTATACATCACTTTTAAACTTTATAAATTAATGTCAGTTATAGAATTTGTTCTTTCTGATTAAAAGAGATCTATACCGAAGTTGAAAAAAATTTTTTGAAACTCAATTATTAGAACCAAGATCTGTGTTCTAAAGAACCTTTACACGAGTTCAATTGCATTGCATAAAGTTGAGCTCGTGCCTTAACTTTACGAGCGACTGGCAATAACCATGCTTTTTTCAAATAGGTTTTACGTTGATATCCACCAATCCCTTCGTGATAAGCCAAGTAAAGTGAATTTGCGTCAGAGCGATCAATTCCTGCCCTTCTATGAGCTAGATTGGCATACCAACCAATAAAATCAACCCCATTAGCAAAATTATGACGAGAAGATAAAAGTCCACCATTCGTTAATTTATATTCTTTCCAGGTTCCATGTAAAACCTGAGCATAACCTGTAGCAGTTGAAGGTCTTTTCCAGGGGATAAATCCCAATAACTTGGTACGCGGAGGTTTTGCATGAGCTACAAATTTTGATTCTTGATGAATAATTGCCATTTGTACAGAGATGGGAACTTTCCAACGATGCTCAACATCTTTGGCATAAGTATACCACCTAGGATTTTCTTTAAATATCCTACAAACATTATTTAAATCAGATGGAGGATGGCTTACACAGGCTATGAGTACTAGAGGCAACAATAAAAAAATAGCCGTTCGTGCCTTATTAAATTGAAGCAAAGAGTCCATAAGCAAGCAAATAACAAAAAGTTAATAATATCAAATATAATTAGCTTCGTACATAAAAAATCTGCGATAACATACACTTATGAGTCACTTAGAAAGAAAGTTGTTAGGAAGTCAAAGGAGCTCATGTTAAAATTTCTTTTAACTAAATAAAATAAGTAATTAACTATGGCCATTCTTGTATTTGATATAGAAACCATTCCCGATGTAGAAACTGGGCGTAGGTTATATGATTTGCACGGCTTATCTGATGAAGATACCGCCCAAGCAATGTTTGCCTTACGACGTGCTAAAGTCAGCAATGATTTTCTACCTCATTACTTACAAAAAATTTGTGCCATTTCTTTAGTGCTTAGCCAAGGATCACAAATTAAAGCATGGTCACTTGGTGATGAATCTTCCGATGAAAAAGAATTGATAACACGCTTTTTTTCAGGAATAGATAAACACACACCCACTTTGGTTAGTTGGAATGGCAGTGGATTTGATCTACCGGTTTTACATTACCGTGCATTATTGCATAGTATTGCTGCCCCTACCTATTGGGAAGTAGGTGAAAATCAGCAAAACTTTCGTTGGAATAATTATTTGAGCCGTTTTCATTATCGACATATAGATCTTATGGATATTATTGCCGGCTATCAAAATAAGGCGTTTGCACCATTAGATGATCTTGCCACTATGTTGGGTTTTCCTGGAAAAATGGGTATGAGTGGTTCTAAAGTTTGGGAACAGTATATTGCAGGTCAAATAAAAAATATTCGTGATTATTGTGAAACAGATGTGTTGAATACTTATTGTGTGTATTTACGTTTTGAATTAATGCGAGGGATTATTAATCACGATGAATATTATAGTTCAATAGAACGCTTAAAAACCTATTTAGGCAACGAGAAAGAAAAACAGCACTTTCTGGATTTTTTAGGGTGTATGGCATAAATAATTGAAAAATGGGTTTTATTATACAAAATTAAATCATATAATTCCAATAAAACACACCTTGAATATCTAGATTACTAAATTATCAACGTATTTGTTTAGGGGAGATCTTTGCTCTTAGAAGACGTGAATGATTACTTATTGACGACGCTGATAACGTAAGGCTTAATTTATGTCTGAACCACTAATTTCTATAACAAAAAGGCAAGCCATTCTATTTGCCTGCTTTCTCGTCCTATATGAATTTCTAACTTATATTGCTAATGATATGATCATGCCAGGAATGATTCATGTGGTACAGTCGTTTAACGCACCAGAATCTACTGTTGCCACATCACTCACAGTGTATATTCTTGGTGGTGCTAGTTTACAGGTTTTTCTAGGACCAATATCCGATGCTTATGGACGTCGCCCTTTGATGCTATTAGGCGCCTGTTTGTTTTTTATTTTTACCCTTTTCATTGCCAGCTCAAACTCAATGAATCAATTTTTAATAGCACGTTTTTTTCAAGGCATGGGTTTATGCTTTATTGGAGTAATTGGTTATGCCACAATTCAAGAAATTTTTGAGGAAATGGATGCGATTCGTATTATCTCCATTATGGCAAACGCAGCCATTCTTGCGCCATTATTAGGACCTATACTGGGTGCAATAGTAATTTATTATACTTCCTGGCGCTATATCTTTATCTGCATTGCATTAGCAGCCTTAGTTGCTCTGTGGGGATTATGGCGTTTTATGCCTGAACCAATTAACCACGTTAAAAAAACAGGGGAAATAATAACCAAAACTAAGTTTTCTGCGCAGAATGTATTTAGAAATTATAAAAAACTGCTTACCAATAAGGTTTTCTGTTGGTCTGCCTTAGCTATTGGTACTGTAGGTATCCCATGTCTCGCCTGGATCGCGCTGTCACCTATTATTCTCATTAAAGAAGCCAAACTTACTGTAATACAATATGGACTTTGGCAGCTTCCAGTTTTTGGTGCGACCATATTAGGAAACTGGTTTCTCCATAGGCTAACTTATAAGTATGAAATAAAAAAAATTATCTTTGTCGGTTGCCTGATAATGATAGCAGGAGCAATACTAATCTCAGCTCTACCTTTTGTTTATGGTAACGACTATTATTATTTACTCCCAGGAGTAATTATTTATTTCTTTGCTCTCAGTTTAGTTAACGCCCCTTTAAACAGATTCTGTCTCTATGTTACTTCAGTAAGTAAAGGAACCGTCTCTGCTTTGATAAGCTTAAGTGTCATGATAATTGGAGCCATAGGTATCGAAGCAGCGAATATGTTCTATAAACAGCACAATAATCTTCATTTTGGTCTTTATTGCAATGCAGTGCAGATATTATTCTTTCTATTTATTGGGTTGGCATTTCATTTGCCTGAAAATAAGAGCAAGAATAAATAATGCTCTAACCTTCGAAGCTTTGCCTAGCAACAGCGTACTAAATATGTTGTGCTGGGTGAGATTCTTTAAGTAAAAAGCCAGCTATTAGCAAACTGAGTAAGAAACATAAAGGCATAACAAGCAATGCAATTTGATAGCTTTCTGCACTGTATACATGTACTCCATTTACTACATGCCAAGAACCAGTATGCTGTAATATGTAACCCACTAAAGGCTGGAATAGAGCACCACCAATAAGCACAGATAAATTATTAAAACCAGAGGCTGTACCTACTAATTCAACAGGATTATTCTCCTTAACTACCGCAAAACTCACTGTTTGACCACCAGCCCCTAAACCTAATACAAACAAAACAAAAGGCGTCCATCCATAGGTCAACCCAGGCAAGTAAAGTAATATGAGCGTAGCTATCAAGCCTAAAGCAGCACTAATAATTAATGCAATGCGACGGCTTTCGATTTTATCGCTTAGCCAGCCTAATAAAGGACTACCAATACCAATTCCAATCCAAATAATACTGCATAAACCAGAAGCTGCAACTACGCTTATTTGAAATTTTTCTTGTAAATAGGGTACACCCCAAAGTGCCGCAAATACTGCAATTGGCGTCCAAATTGCAAATGCATAACCACCAACAATCCAAGTATGTGCATGTTTGCAAACTGCTACCAATCGTTTCCATTCATTATGTAAGTAATGTTCAGGAGCAGTCTGGTTTTGTTGATGAGGATAATCACGTATGTACAACCAAAAAAACACTGCCAAGATAAAACCAATAGCAGAGAGAATAAAACTTGCATTACGCCAGCCTACATTCTGAATTAAATAAGCTAAAGGCATTTCACCAAACATAGCACCAACGGAACTCATTAATTGAGCAACACCTGCTAAAATGGCAAAGTAATAAGGAGGAAACCAGCGTGATAATAATACCAAAACACCAATGAACGAAAATGCAGATCCAATTCCGATTAGGAAACGACCAACACAAGCGGTAAATATACTGTCTGTAGAGGCAAAAAAAGCTGAACCCAAGGCACATAAAATAATGGCAAAGGTCATTAATTTTCTAGGGCCATAGCGATCATATAAAACCCCGGCGGGCAATTGAGTTGGTGCATAGGCATAAAAATAAAAGGCAGAGATAAAACCAAAACCTTCGCCGGTAACACCAAAAGTTTTCATCATGGAATCAGCCATGACGCTAGGTGCTACTTGTAAAATAAATTCATACAAGTAAAAAGATGCTGCTAGAAAGAAGATAAAATAAGCAGTTGCAAGGCTGCCTTTTTCTTTATTTGTTTTCTCGATGTAATGTTCGATCAATTCAAAATCACTTTGCTGTGGGTAGCTCATTTAATCTAAAGCAATTTATTTTGTCAACATGATTTTGTTAAATTTCCTATTAATGATTTAGTCAGGGATATACCTTAAGATCTTTTAAGACAAGAATAAATTAAATCAAATTGTCTATCATAAACATCTGTTTTTACATCAAATAATGACAATACCGTTGAAAAAAGATAATCATGTGAGAATTGATCCGTTTGTTTAGCACTTAAGCAATCTTCATTTAAGCCTAATTGCTGAGATAAGCCATTAGATAACCAGAAAACCATCGGTATTTTTTTTTGCTCATCTGGGGCAATAACATAAGGCAAACCATGCAAAAACAAATTATATTCTCCCAATGATTCACCATGATCGGATACATAAATTAATCCTGTATCATGGCTAGTAATAGTGCTCAACTCATCTATTGTACGCGCTAGAATACTATCTGTGTACAGAATGGCATTATCATAAGTATTTACAATAGCCTGCTGCGAACAGCGAGACAAATCGCTGGTTTCACAGATCGGTTGCCAAACTTTATACTGTTTCGGATATCGTTCAAAATAGGCAGGCCCATGATTACCAAGCATGTGTAATACTATGAGTTGATCATGATTTGTAGCAGCAATCCGCTCTTTCAGTTGATAAAGAAGAATTTCATCTAAGCATCTTCCATTAGTACATAAAAAATCATCTTTTAATTCCTCAACAGGAACCCCATCACAAACTCCCTTGCATCCTGATTGATTGTCCCGCCATAACACCGAAATTTTTATGCGATGCAAAAGATGCAATAACGATTCACTTTGAAAAATACGTTGTTCGTTATAGGCATGAAAACCATAAGGTGAAAACATACAAGGTAAAGAAACAGCAGTTGAGGTTCCACAACTTGTTACCTGATTAAAATTAAAGAGATGATATTTCGCTAGTTCTGGAGTTGTTTGTCTGCGATAACCATTTAATCCCCAGTTAGCAGCACGTACTGTTTCGCCCACAACAAGAATAATCACTCTCGGTTTGCTATGCTTCATATGTGACCGCTGATGGGCATCCCCTCCAATAATGATTTTAGCTCTATTTGCATTAGCTCGATGCTTTTCCCAATAAGCAGTCACTGAAGAAGTAAACAAATTTAAGGGGGTAATCAAATAGACAATTTCTTTTCGTTCTCGATGTAGTGGACTCAGATCATTAAATACTGCCCATGCACCACCAAAAAACATAAAAAGTGACAAAAAAAGTGTGCCAAAACGTCCTATCCAATAAGAAGTTAAACTTCTTTTATATATTCTAATATGCCAAATGATCCAGGATGGAAGAATTCCTAACAATAAAAAATAAGGAATAATTCGCCATTGAAGCAGTTCTTTACTTTCCTGATAATCAGTACTTAATACATTATTAATCATGATAGGATCAAGATATATATGAAACGTCGTCGTAAAATAAACTACAATTGAGGTGACAAAAAATAAGCTGATCATGAACCATCGAAAGGTCCATCGGTTAACAAACAACAATAATAAAAACCATTGCAAACCGGTAATCGATATTGCTGTGCATAAGATAATGAACCAGCTATGTGGACTCATTAACTCTTTACCCGACATTAATTCTGTCCAAAATGTAATGTTATATGCTAGGGTAAAAAAAAGACTACTTAAAAAAGTTATTACTTCACTAGAACAGAAGAAATAACGAATTATTTTAGCGATAATAGTTCTCCTTAAACCTCGAACATAGTTTAGATAACAACAAACAAATATCGATAACTGCAAGATTTAAATTTATTGGAACATCATAGAAATAAAATTAACTGTGAAAGATTATGTAGAATAGTTAAACCAAATTGGCATTACTTTATTAAGATAAACCATAAACTTCCATAATCCAACCTGGGATTCTACATTGTCAACAGAATCTGTTTTAATTTCTGGATAGGCGATACCAAAACCAAATAAACCAGGACCTATAATTCCTACATGAGGATTATGTCGCAGATCTTCATAATCACCAATCACAATATTTTTGCGCTTTTCAAAACCCACTGCATAAATTACTTGATCGCATTCAGGTAGAAAACATGCAATATTAGGTTCAGAGGTGTTATAACGCACCAAAGTAGCTGGCAAAGTACCATCTATATTTTCCCGTGCCCAGGCTGCTGTTTTCCCTTTAAGTCCTGTATTATCAAAAAGTATCCAATCATCCAGTTCTATAGCATAGCGACAAGGGGATCGGTAAAAATTAATTACTTTTTTAACTCCTAACTCTACAAGATATCGGACAATAATTATTGCTGAATGGGATGAGCCAAATACGCCATAAGTCTCATTACAATTCACAAGCGAGGCTAGTTTGTCCTTATCAATTGCCATATCAAATGAAATCACTTTAAGGCCTGGATAATCAAGCGAAGAGGGTAAAGCACCTGTAGCCAAAACCACGTTCTTAGCTGTATAACATCCATTGACTGTGGATAAAGTCCAAATGCGCTCAGATAAAAACATTTGATGAACTGTAGTTTTTATTGCCTTAACTTTTTGTCTTAAATGATCAGTGATCCATTGCAATGGTTCAACAACATAACTTAAAGTACATGTTTCTTCTTCAGGTAAATTATTAAGTTCAAAATTATTTGATGCATTTTTATAAGCAAAAGATTTGGCAGCAAGTAGAAAAGAGCTAAAGTATTTTACCTTGGTATTACTGGATACATTTCGCCAAAAAACTCCTAAATCCCCCACTTTAAAATGAGGATCAAACCACACAATTTGCTTGGGCAAAATGCCATTATCCAATAATTTTCCTACTGCAGCAATGCCTGCAGGACCTGCGCCGACAACTGCCCATTGAAAATTGTGTTTTTTCATAAGCTTCCATTAATGGTCAAGTTAATAACAATTTTGCTTAACTGAATAAAAACATTCCGATAATACATCATAGTATCAGAAAATTAAACGAGAAACGCTGGAACCTAATGCTGTAACAGCACTAGGTTGGGAATTTATGAAACTCTACTTAAAAGTATTAGTGAATTACAACGACTTAGCACAAACATCTGTAGTACTAATATTTTCTTCCACACTCTCAGGAACCTCTGGAGAAATATTTTTAACGTAATTTAACCCTAAAATATTTTTTAAAAAATCAACGATCATTTGTCCAAGATTACGCTTATCCAACTTATCTTTTATCACTGAATGCCCATAACTTATTGTATTACTTTGAACTTCTACTTTGGGGTCATCTGGTCTTTTTGAAAAATCAAAATTTATAATGCCTTGAGCTTTTATAATATAATCAGCTCCCTTTTCTGGAGAAATTCTGGGATTACCCATATCAATGCCATATTCTTTGC
>NZ_JBAQZB010000030.1:0-8367 GCF_049790535.1 Legionella sp. | reverse complement strand
GGGTAGATATATTTGGTGAAAGATTGTTTCTTTTGCTGGCGATGATATAGCAAGCATAAAAAAATGCGGAAATTACGCCCAATAATATACCCCATAAATTCAGCGATACACCATTTATATCAACTAAAAAAGACATGCCAATTAATATCACCAGAATTGCCAGGTAATAAACCTTGGTAATTACCTGTTTATATACGAAAAAATTAATTAACAGAATTAAAACGGGATAAGTAAAAAAAAGTACCATGGACAAACCAGAACTTGTGTATTGGCAAGCCAGAAAATAAAGCCAACTGGAAAGACTATAATAAATAACACCGGTAAAAAAAGCACCTAATATTTGTTTGTAGTTATCAGTTGGCTTTTTCAGTTGTGGAAATAAAACAATTAAAATAACACTGCTTGATATAAAAAATCGCCAAAATAACATAGTGCTGATAGACAGGTCATTATTAATAGCGCTTATTCCAAAATAACCAATAAAACCATATAAAAAACCAGATAAAAGAGCATAAATAGAACCGCGATGTGTTTTAGTCATCATATAATCGCCAGAAAAACTAGAGTCTATTGATATTTTACTGACTTGAGCGACAATAGGTTGTTTTTCGGGCGCTGAAAGTATGGCTTAAAGACATGGATACCAAGAAAATCAGCCTATCTTCGTCAAGATAGTAGCATTAACAAAATAGTCTATCATTTTTCTGGTATCACGCGCCATTCATGCTATTGAAAATACAAAAAACACAATGTATAATTTTTGGATAAACTTATATGGAACTTACTAATAATGCGTTTTTTGCTATTAATTGCTTCCCTTTTCTTAATTAACTCCATTAGTTTTGCTAACACAAGTTCCTGCACAGAGCATCAATGTATTGCTGTAATCGACGCCGGAAGTACTGGCTCAAGATTACATATTTTTTCTTATGACTTGGATGAAACCAATACCCCAATTAACATCACTGAAATAGGGTTTAATAAAGAGACTCCTGGCTTTGCCACCCTTGAGTTAAACCAAAATACCGTAAATACTTACATGAATAAGCTTTTCTCAGAAACTTCTGTACAGCAAATACCCGTTTATTTTTATGCAACAGCAGGCATGCGTTTAATACCACAAGCCAAACAAAAAATTTATTATCAAAATCTAAAAAACTGGTTCAATCAGCAATCAAACTGGCAGCTTATAGATGCTAAAACCATTACAGGAAATGAGGAAGCATTATATGACTGGCTATCTGTAAACTATCATCTAGATACACTTAAATCTCCCTCGCAGACTGTAGGTGTTTTAGATATTGGGGGTGCCTCAACACAAATTGCTTTTTCCATAAAAAATAATACGATCCCTAACATCAATAAAGACTCACTCATTGAATTAAATCTATATCACCAACACCTTAATTTATTTGTACACAGCTTTCTTGGATTAGGTCAAAATGAAATGACGCACCAACTTCTTGATTCTACTTCCTGTTTTGCTAATAACTACCCTCTTCCTAACGGTGAAGCAGGACAAGGCAATGCGTCAGAATGTGTCGAACAAATCGCTTCGTTAATCAATGGAGTACATAAAACAAACCAGATAGTTCAGCCTACCTTGGCGGAAAATCCAGTGCATTCATGGTATGCACTTTCGGGAATTGCCAAACTTGCTGAAAGCAAACCATTCCACTTTCCAAACAGCCAATTAACAAATCAAAATTTCCTTCAACAAGCAAATAATTTCGCCTGTCACCGACAATGGGAAGAATTAAACCATGAATTCCCTGAAAATGAATACCTTGATGCTTATTGCCTCTTACCCGCTTTTTATTATGCCTTGATGGTTGAAGGCTATGGATTTTCTCCTAACCAAGTAGTGAATTATATACCCTCAGAGCAAAACTTTGATTGGACCCTGGGGGTAGTATTACATCATTAAACTGAAAAAAGTTTATAACTCTATTAATGAAAAGTCATCCGCACACAAAATAGTAGCCTGGTTATAAAAAGTGCTTAAAGCATCGCGAAATCGCTTTGCTCGCGGTGATAAACCTATTGAGCAATAATGCTTCACCTGCTCGTAAACGGCGTGTTTAAAAACTGCTGTATTCGCTTCTTCACCATTTAAATTATCAATACTTATACGAAACTTATGCCCTGCGGCTTTAGAAAGTATCCATTCCAAAGCTTGTGGTTTTACTTCAACACATTGAAATAGTGCTTGTTGTTCTGCATTACGCCCATCAGGGGCATACCAATAGCCAAAGTCAACCAGCTTTCTGCGCTCTTCTCCAGCAATCAACCAATGAGCGCATTCGTGCAATGCGCTGCTAAAAAAACCGTGAGCAAAATATATGGCGTGATAATTTTGTTGTCCATTTGCAGGTAAATAAATTGGTTCATTATCACCCTTTAGCAATCGGGTGTTGTAATCAACAGCGAAACAGGCGTGAAAAATAGTTATCAAATCCTCGTAGTGATGCACATATACCTTTTAAATAGTTAAATTAAAACAATAATGCCTAATTTATACTAATATGTTTAAAGAGTCATCATTTTACATTATTTTAAAATTAGGAAATTTTAGGGTGGAGAAGAATGGTTAACAACCCTATTAAAATGAGAAAAAATATGATTTTTTACCAAGCAGGAATATTTATTAATAGATTTCGTTGGGCCATTATTATTCTGTGGAGCCTGATTATTTTAGGCTGCATCCCTTTTCTGCCTCATATTATGGATCGATTCAAAACTACTGGGTTTATGGATGAACAGTCCGCAAGTGCTACCGCAATAAAGTACCTAAATAAGAAATTCAATTATGACAGTAATAACAAGTTTCTTATTATGTACCATAGCCCTAAGTTATTAGCGAGCGATCCTAAATATGTAGCAAAAATAAAAAAATCATTATCTGGTTTGGATAATTTCCCACTTAAGCATGAGATTGTTTTACCTTCTAACAAACAACAAGTCTCCAAAGACAAGCATACAGCGTATGCTGTAGTAATTGTCAAAACACTAAAACCAATAAACAATAAATTATTAAAACAATTTAAAGAATTAATAAAAAAACCATCAAATATGACACTACAGATCGGAGGTGAACCTCAATTTGTGGAGAATGTCACCAATCAAACCCAAATTGACCTTTTTAGAGCAGATATTATTGCCGCTCCTGTGGCTATTATTACTTTAATTTT
This sequence comes from Legionella sp., assembly GCF_049790535.1. GTDB lineage: Bacteria > Pseudomonadota > Gammaproteobacteria > Legionellales > Legionellaceae > Legionella. The sequence continues at coordinate 5,176 of NZ_JBAQZB010000030.1, read as the reverse complement.
TGTTTTTGGTTCTCTGGTTGCAGCCACACTACCCATTATTTTAGGTGGTGGATGCGCATTAATTATTCTCTCAACGCTTTATTTATTTAGTCATTTTTTTACGCTGTCAGTTTTTACAATTAATATTGCTTTATTATTAGGCCTTTGTCTGTGTTTAGACTATTCGTTGTTTTTTATTAACCGTTTTCGAGATGAGTTACTGAATGGCTTAAATGTTAGCGAAGCCATTGCAGTAACCCAAAGCACTGCAGGGAAAGCTATTTTCTTTAGTGGTTTGGCTGTTTTTGCTAGCCTAAGCGCGCTATTCTTATTCCCAATTAATATTCTATTTTCTGTAGCTATAGGGGGGCTATCTGCTGTATTTTTTGCAGTGTGGATTTCAACCATACTATTACCCGCAATCCTTGCCGTAATAAAAACAAAAATTAATTTATTCACTATCCGCTTGCCTCACATAAATCCGGAAAATAATTTCAGCTGCTGGCATTGGTTGGCAGAACGAGTAGTACTCCGTCCTTATTTGTTTTTCATAACTATTCTTATTTTCCTGTTAATACTTGGATATCCATTTTTATCAGCAAAATTTAGCATCTCTGATTACCGAATTTTCCCTGAAAACTCACCCCAGAGAAGTTTTTATGATACTTACGTCAAGAAATTCAACGCTCAAGAATTAAATCCTATTCAAATGATAATCCATTCCTCATCACCTATTTTATCAAGTACCAATCTTAATAAAATCTATGACTTAGTTAATAAACTCAAAGAAAATCCGCGAATTAAAAAAATCAACGGCATTATTAGCAGCAGCTCTGATTTGACCAAAAATCAATATTACCTGTTATATCATACAGATAAAAGCTTATCTGATATTCATGTTAAACAACTGTTGGCAAGTACAACCCTCAAACATTTAACAGTCCTTAATATCATTAGCAAATATCCAGTAAATTCGCCTGAAACTAAAAAACTTATTGCTCAATTACGAAGCCTGAAACCCATTCATGGACTGAATTTACAATTAACTGGCACTGCAGTGGTCAATGTTGATGTACTACAGAGTATTTATCAAAGACTTCCTTATGCCATTTTATGGATAATGCTATTTTCCTATCTTATACTTCTAGTATTATTAAGATCAATTTTCTTGCCGTTAAAAGCTATATTAATGAATTTATTAAGCCTTAGCGCTTCATATGGAGCCCTGGTGTTCGTCTTTCAGGACGGGTATTTTGCCAAAATACTTAACTTTGAACCTCAAGGAATGCTAGATATCAGTTTATTAGTTATTATTTTCTGTGCATTATTTGGTTTTTCGATGGACTATGAGGTGTTTTTACTGTCCCGAATTAAAGAAGCATATCAACAAACCAGAGATAATAATAAAAGCATTATTTTTGGAATTGAAAAAAGCAGTCGTATTATTACTAGTGCTGCACTGATCGTAATTGTTATTTGCAGTTCGTTTTTGGTCGCTGATGTGTTGATGGTTAAAGCATTCGGACTGGGCATAGCGGTTGCTATTTTTGTAGATGCCTTTTTAATTCGAAGCTTTTTAGTCCCAGCAACTATGGCGCTTTTTAAAACATGGAATTGGTATCTACCAAAATGGCTAGACCGCCTCTTACCAAAACTATAAAAAAATAAAATGAATAACAAAAATACACTAGCCGGCTTATTTGAAAGTTATACAAATCAGCATCCTGAGCACATTGCCGTGCTTAATGGTGAACAATCACTTACCTATGCGGAATTAAATGGAAAAGCGAATCAGCTGGCACATTACTTAAAAGAAACCGGCGTCAAACCCGATATGCCGATTGCCCTATCTTTATCGCGTTCATTTGACTTTATCATTGCAATTATTGCTATTTTAAAAGCAGGCGGCGCTTACTTACCCCTTGACTCCTCTCAGCCTACAGAACGCTTATTATTTCTGTTAAATGATAGCAAAGCCCCTTTACTAATCACTGAATCTGTATCAGAAGAAAAATTTAAACACTATCACGGAAAATTAATCCTGCTGGATATTGAGGAAAAAAACATCGCTGAACAAGCAATTGATAATCCTCAAACCATTCTTTTGCCAGAACACTTAGCCTATGTGATTTATACCTCCGGTTCAAGTGGCGTTCCTAAAGGTGTACTCATCGAACATCGCTCAATAATTAATTATTGTCAATGGTTTGCAGAATATACCGGTTGCCAACCACAACAACGGATTGATTTTTCTTCTAATCCTATTTTTGATATGACAGTTTCAGTAACACTAACACCATTAATATTAGGTCTCACCATTGTTATTTGTACTGACGAAATTAAAAAAAACACTCTTAATTATCTGCAACATCTGGTAAATACCTATATTAACACCATCAAATTGACCCCCAGTTATTTTAAAGTTCTGTTACATGAACTAAAAAATGATTTTATTGCCCTCCCACATTTAAAATCAATTATCTTGGGAGGAGAAAATTTATCATCTGTAGAATGCAAATTGTGGCTTGAATTATATCCTGAGCATATTTTATTTAACGAATATGGACCTACCGAAACCACTGTTGCCATTTCCACCTATAAAGTAAGTAGTTCTAGTTTTACTGATTTTGATGCTAACGTACCCATTGGCAAACCAGGATCGCAAATAAATTATATTATTGTTGATGAAAAAAACACCCCTCTTCCTGACGGCGATATTGGTGAATTATTGATCGGTGGAGCTTGCCTGGCACGCGGTTACTTAAATCAACCAGAATTAACTCAGCAACAATTTATTAAAGACCCATTCACTAACAAACCAAATGTTCGTTTGTATAAAACCGGTGATTTATGCCGAAAACGCGCCGATGGAGTGCTCGAATACTTTGGCAGAATGGACGATCAAGTAAAAATACGCGGTTTTCGTATTGAGCCTGGAGAAATAGAACAATGTTTAACTATGCATCCTGCAATTAAAACAGTAGCCGTAACAACTCAACGAAATGCAATGCAAGAGCAATTATTAACGGCCTATTACATTATTAAAGAGTTCTGTTTAGCACCTACCACTAATGAGCTACGTCAATTTCTACAGAATAAAGTGCCTGAATATATTATTCCAACTGCTTTTATAAGAATTGATTGTTTACCTCTTACTGCCAATGGCAAATTAGATAAATTGGCATTGCCTCTACCTCGATTAGCAGCCGATCAGCATTACATAGAACCTATTACTGATTTAGAGAAACAGCTAACGCTACTTTGGTCAGAGGAGTTAGGTATTCAATTAATCGGATTAAATGATAATTTTTTTGAGCTTGGTGGACATTCTTTATCCGCTGCACGCTTGGTTTCAAAAATAAATCATCAGCTGGAAAAAAACATCACCCTTCAGGACTTTTACCAAGCAGCATGTCTTACTAATTTAATCCCACTAATTAACAGTACTCCAAAAATAGAGCACCAAAAAAATACGCTCAATAAAATAAAATATAGTGAAATAACCAGGACACCATTAAGTGATTTTCAATTTGTGCTTTGGATGTCTAACATTTTTGAGCCCAAGGCAAAAAAATTAAATATTGTTGCAAGAAAACGCCTCCATGGGTACTTGGATAAAATCGCTTTAGAATTTGCCTTTCAGTCTCTTTTGAAAAAACATGAGGTATTAATTTATCGCATATTAAAATTTAAACCATCGCAACAAGTTCAAAAAAATCTGTTCTTGCAGCTTATTGAAGAAAATATTGAGTCATTAACAGAACGAGAAAGTGAGCAAATGCTTGAACTCTCAATGACTGCATTAACCAACTTTCATTCTTGGCGCAAAGATTCTCCTTTAATTATTGGTAAGTTATTTTATCTAAGAGAAAATTCAGTGGAATTACAAATTTGCATGCCTCACCTAATTTCGGATGATGCATCAATTGACATTTTATTTAACGATTTATCTGAATTTTATTTGCTCTATAACAAAAAACAGCTTCATCATGATAAAATTGAAACAGATACGCACTATAAAAAATATATTTATACTGAACGTCATGCAATTGAAAGCTCTTTGGAAAAGAATACCCTATTTTGGGAAAATTATTTACAAGACACTTCTTTCTTCTCATTTCCCAAGAAGTATGTTGTAGATAACATGAATTCAGCTAGCTTGTCATTCTCTACCTATACTAAAATACCCAAACAAACAATAAACACGCTAAAATACTTTTGCGAACAAAATCATATTAGTATTAATAATGGCTTATCTGCGATATTAGCGCTAGCATTACGTAATTGCTGTAATGACTCCCTAAGCGGCAAGCCCTTTAAAGTAATGAATATTATTAAATCAACACGAGACAATCCGATTTATGACCATTCAGTTGGCTGTTTTCTTAGAGTTGAGCCAATTAAAATTGCATTAAACACTAATTCAACGTTATCAACGCTCTCTAAACAAATATGGCAATCAACAATCGATACCAGCAACTATCAACACTGCTCGAATCTAATTAAGTTCAGCGCTGTCAGTACTTTAAGCCCCCCACCAAAAAAAATTCAGGGCTTTTTCATTGACTTACTCACCCCTATATGCGCAAAAATAATGCGAATACCCACCGTATACCGTAAAATTTTGCAACGCAGTATTACACGTCTAATGTTCTTTAAACACCATACTCATTTTATTATTAATCTGAACGTCAGGAATAATTTTATTGCCACATCCCATAAACAAAAAACTCTATTTGGCTTAAAGAAAAAAACCATTAAGCATCATCAGGAAGAACTATTAGCTATAGATTATATTTTTGAAGCCTGTTTTACTTATGATGACAATCAAAAAAATCATTATTTAGTAATTTCAGCCAATTTAAAACCTGAATTTAAAGCAAAAATTGCGCAGGAAGTTATTAAAATTATGGAAGCCGCATTACCCGAAAAAGATACAGAAAAACTGAATCATCAAGATTATCAATTAGTGTAAATTTTTGTTTGTTTATACCCAAACTCGCGGAGATGAGTGGAGCAATATTGGAAAAAAATTTACATTAAAATTTAAAATTAATCATATTAGTTACTTTCATTACGACTCTTTTATTTTCTTAAAATTAAAAATAGCAGCTTGAATTATTTTCTGGTACATTACTTTAATAAATTTCAGTCTAAATTTAAGGTGCTCAAATGATACGAAGAATTTTTGCTGTTC
>NZ_JBAQZB010000029.1:0-8908 GCF_049790535.1 Legionella sp. | reverse complement strand
AAGAATTTTGAAACAACTCTAAATCAATTTTTTTCTTTACCATTATCTGCTGATTTTTTTGAAAAAGTAACGGAATTAAGTATTGTTTACGATGAGCAGTCTCTCCCTATACCCGAAGAAATCGCAGCAAATTTAATGAAATACTTAACCGGTTTGAATAAAGCCTATAATATGCATACAGAATTTACTTGCCATCAATTCGCATTTTTATTAACCACTGGCAAACAATTACCCTCTATGAATAGAGAGGCTCATATTACAACTGCTCCCCACCTCAATCCAGGACAAATAATTCAGTTTATGAAGCAAAAAAATGATTTTGGCGCTCGAGATCTTGGGGTCGAATTTACCCACTCGGCTCTTTATTTGGGCAACGGGTTGTTTTTCTCTAAAAATGGCAGCTCGTATCCTGGCATATTCACTCTTGATGCACTTCTTGAGGTATATCCGTGTGACTACATTACAGCAGTAACTGAGGCGACACCAGGTGGGAATAATAGTTTGAATATTAAATCAAGCATGCATTTAAGTTTCAAAAATAAAGAATATAAACAAGATGGTCTTGCTTATAGAGCTTTAGGTGCCCGCAGCACAAGCCTTCGCCAACTTCATCCAAAAGCCTTAAATACGTTTTATAGACATGCAGCACTAATTTTTCATCCAGATAAAACTAAGCTACCAGTAGAACAAGCCCGTGTTTTTTTACATTTATCAAAAACAATACATACTTTTTTAACCGATCCTATTAAAAGAAGTGAATATAATGTATCACTTCTTGCGGGTGAGGACTGGTCTATTGCACAAATTTTAGATCTTAGTTTTGATTCTTTAGATTCTGCAACTGTAGTAGCTAATTATGAAAATTTCATTGCATTATTAAAACATTATGACAATTTAAAGCCAGATGAAGAACAAAAATTAAACAATGACCCTCGATATAAACAAGCTTTGTCTCGAGTCGATGGAGCTCCTAATAATGATATAATAGTTCACATTAGTAATGACGTATCTCATTTGGTTAATCATGATCCTCATCATCCGACCTCTATTTCATTCGAGGGTAAGACTAAATATTTAAACGATACTCTTCATTATACAATTAGTCCCGACACACGTATTGGTGATTTAAAAATCTATGCAGGCACCCCAGTTATCATTCCTTTTAATACAGATACATTGAATGAGCAAAGCATGAAATCCGAAGAGTTTCTAGGACAATTGCCTCCTGATTTATTTACTTACTTTGATGTTAAAAATGCAATAGAGCTTTTGGATGTATGGATCTTAAGAGATGGCAAACCAATTAGCTTGAATTCAGATCATTCTGAAAAAAAACATCTAACTCAACGCCCCAACAATCTTGTGTTTTTTATTGGCAACCCATCTAGGGTGTGCAATGTAGGAGTATCTCTTGGAGGTAATTACTATTTATTTAAGCGTAATTCCAGATCAAATGAAGCGTTCATCGCTAACGTAGCTTACTTACAAACTGATTTTAATCTTGGCCAAGTTGTATCGTTGAAAGACTTTAATATGTGTACTCCTTCCTATAGAAAAAAGCTGGTTAACGTACAATCACTACAATTTACAGAAGCAGAATCGTTCCCTCGTCTGTCCTATGACCAAGCAGAAGCTTTTAAACGTTATGTGCTCACTTTTCTTACCTCAAGAAACTATCAGTTTGTAGCTTACATCAATGGATTGAAGTTAGATAAAACAAAACCAATTCGATATAATGTGACTCCAAATATGTCTCAGTATATTCTTCAGCAAGGTCAAGGTGTTCTTTTATGCAAAGGTACTAGAATAGTATGCGAGGTACTTCATTTAGGTAATAACCTATTTGTCTTACCAAGTACAACCGGTTATTTGCGCATATCTAATTTACTGATGTTATCAGAATTGGCGGATTGGGATTCAATGATGGTTATGCAACCCATTCAACCTCAAGAATTTAATGGTAGTCCTTCTTGTAATATTATTCAATTTAGAAAAAAGGTTTCATTGGGAGAAATTAAGCACCCATTACTTTATGCATTACTAGGAATTCCATTTGATTTGACTAATTTAAGTGCTATTACTGAAGAGGTAGTCGTTGAATGCTATAAAAAAAGGGCACAAAATGAAACTGATCTGGAGGTTATCAAAGTATTGAATCTGGCATACAAGCTATTAATGAATGATTCTTACCGAGTCTTTTACGGTTCAGAAATATTATTTGGCAATGAAAGAGCGCTTAGTTTAGAAATCTTGTTTGATATTAATCACTCCACATCAGCCTCAGAGTCGGTCAAAACTTATTTATCCTGCTTGAGATTGATTAGTAATAAGGAACTTAAAGACCATATTTCAGAAAGATCTTTTTTCGTTAGCGCAACAAAAAAACTAACTACTGACTTTATCAAATCGTTGCCATTAGATTCTAATCGGAGTGTAACTTATGGTAGGGGACGCTCTAGATGGTGGTCTTTTTTCAATTCAAATGGCAGGGCTCCTTCGCCTGAAGAAATATTTACCCAGTACCCGGAAGCAAAAGAAACGTTTAATAAATTAGAGCAACAATTTGAATTACGTGAAATTAAAATAAATAATCTATCTGAGGAAATAATTGACCGATTATTTGAATGTATTTGGCAAACTATCAAACCTCAGGTTCCACAAGCCTCTCAGACTCCCAATGATGATGTGACCTCATTATCTCATGTGGTTTCGTCTAGTCCTAAAAAAACAGCAACTACTTCTGGGAGATTTTTTAATACAAATACTCGTCCAAGAGAACTAGAAACTGATATTCAAAATACACTTGAAAGATTATTACATCCAAATATTAGTTTTCCATTCGGTACCCATGATAACAATGAAGAACTTCGAAAAAAAATTTGATATTAATTACCTACTGGAGAGTTACCTAGAAAAAAGAAAAGCTGTGACTGATTCTTCCGGGAAAACAAAAAAATATTTTCATGAGAGCCTTTTATCTATCTTTCAAAAAAGTTTTACACACAAAAAAGACGCAGTTAATGCTTTAAAATCCGCGTTAAAAGGAGAGAAGGTTGATTTAAGTGAACATTTATCAACCTTAAGAAACGGTAATTTGGGAAAAGAACTTCGAGTATTCGTTAAAGGGGGCCTGGGTAACGCTCTGGTTGGAAAAGAGGTGACTAGTGTTAGTGACTTTGTGCAGGCTCTTGAACAGAAAAATTCTAATTAAATAAAACCTTCTTAATCACTATAAGCTCGCATTACGTAGAGTGAGAGTAAATTTCTCTTATTTTTATTAATTTGCTCTACGGGTTATGCAGCATCACCTGACTCCTTTGCGCGTGCAAAAAAAATTGCTGCTTCCATTTTTGGTAAACATCCGCAAACAATTTATTGCCAATACACCTATAATCAAAAATTGAAATTTTAGCTCGAGTGTCCCAACCATAAAAAACCAAGGTGCTATCACCAGATAACACGTGTATAATAATTTTTACTAAAAATATATTTAGAAACATTTAGGTGTACAATGAAAAAAATAATAAGATTCTTTTTAATTACTATTTTTTTTAGCTCATCGTCTTATTCAGCATTTGACGGATTAACTCACCATAGCAGGGCTAATTGTGCAGGGTTTAATGAAACTATTACTTGGTGGTTCAACCATTCTGTAGTTGCTAGAGTTGAAGGTAGACATTATCCAGAATGTTTACTAGGTAAAGATAGAAACATGCACATGCTCAAAACAGAAAAAGCTAATAGTTGGAGGCATGCAGCATATCATGCAACCGAATCTTATGGAGGAACATATTGTGTGGTAGGTAATCATTTTATGTATAAAAAGGGGGTTGAGCATCTCGTTCAATCTGAATCCGTAAGTGATTGTGCTATTTATGATGGGTGGTGGGATAAATGAAAAATCACATGAATAAACTCGTTAAGATATCATTAGTATGCCTAATATCCAGTAACATTTATGCAAACGATTATTCAAGCGATGCAAAAGTAAAAAATATCATGGCTAAGATAAATAATGATATGCGTAACGATAGAATAAAAGAAGGATTTAGTCCAAATGGTGGGGTAACTATTGTTCCTTCTTCGCAGGTTAATGCCCCTGAAAAACTAAAAAAACAATGGATGAATGAACGTAGAGAACAGGAAAATAAAGGGTATATCTCTGTTTATAGTGAGCGTGCTAAAGAGTTAATGCAGCTAAAGGATATAGTCCATTTCAAGTATGATTCTAGTTTAAATAATAAAGATAAAAATAGCTCTATTTTCAGAAGAAATATTGACGAAATCGCCTTAGCATATAATTTTTTGCCAATTGATGAAAAGTATATTTCAAAAGTATATGGTTTTGCTGCAAGTAATACTTTTAAAGAAGGATGGACTGGAGTTGTAGAATTCTTCGAGTCAGCGGATTTTGGAGCGTGTGCATATACTGAAAGTAATGTTACTCTAACTCACCAAGCAGCAAAAGTTGATGAAAACATAGTAAGATATGATGTAAATAATAAAATTACTACGTTTAATGTAGAGGGTAATTCGGAGTCGGGTTTTTTATACCAAATTGATTGGTTTGATAATAATTTTTTTAGAACATTAGAATGTGCTTATAAGGATTATTCTTCTAAAAATTCAAATTCTCTTATAGCACTTGCTCAGGAAATTGATAAAAATTAAGACTAATGCATACGGTCTTAAATACATAACTTACTAAACTGAATTTTCAATGGCATATGGAAATGGCATATATTATCTGATATGAAAAAGTAGGGAAACTTGTTTAAGGATTCATTATTTTTATATTTAGTAGGAGTGTAGTTTATACCTCACAAATAGAGATTTTTAATAATGAAAAAGTTAGCTTTATTAATACTTTTGGCAAGTCAAGCACATTCGACTACCATACTAAACCAGCGAATTTGGTGTACCGGAACAATTGAGTGCCACGGAAGCGTTGTAGTAAATAATATACCTAAATCCTTTGAGATGCCATTTTCAAGGGCAAATGTTATAATAAATAATCAAAAAGGGTATGAAGGTTTACAAATAAATGTAGGAGCAACTCATACCTTTTTCATTTATAACAGCGGAGCTGTAGACGCAGGAGGAACCCTGCGCGCTAAACTTTGTGATAGGTACAATAGGTGCTTTAATTATACAAAAGAAGTTACTGTTGGCTGGGGAAGCTCCTATTCTGAGACTGTCTATTCCACAATATCAGTATTTAGAGAGACTGTAGGTGCTGAAACTATTACAGCAGAATCTCATATTAATGGTTATCCATCTGATCATATGTATAAAGAGGCAATGCTTTTAGTGGCCCCCTTTCCTTATGACCAATGAGACGATAAAGATGTCTAAAACAAAATACATTCCCCCTAAAAAAACTTTTGATCAAATAGAAGCTCAGTGGAATGCAATTCAAACTCTAGATACAAAAAATAAATTTAAAGCTATGCGTGAAATAGGAAATGATCTTTTAAATAGTTACAATAAGAAAGAAATCGAAATTGAACAAATGGAATTTTATATAAAAATTTTAAAACCCATTGTTCGTGCGTATAGTTACCCTCAAAAATGTTCAAAGTTATTGTCAACAATAACTGGAGATTGGCTTGAGCTTTCTGGCTACGATAATGCAAAAATTATTTCAACTGCTAAAAGTAAATATATTAGCGATTGCCCTAATATTTGTATCGGGGATTTATCCTGTTTTAAAGAAAATCAAAACGTATCCCCTGATTTATTGAGTAGTTATTCATACAGATTAAGTTTAATGAATGAAGGCAAACTGTATGAATTAAGAACAGGAGGGGATGCTGGATTTTATCTTGAATTAAGACTTATTGATGCTTTGGAGCCTGTATTAACTTCAAAAGAACTGAAGTATGTCCTTGATACTACTGAAACTGCAGTCATGCATCTACCAACTGGAAATATAAGCGTTGGATATCATTCAACTGCAGATGAGAAATTACATCTTCTCTCTCTGCCTGTTACCCCAGGTAATTATAAAATGTCCACCTTTTTTATATATAAAAAGCGTGTCGTGATCTTTTGTATTGTATTATGCAAAACACATGCAGTTGCAAAAAATAGTTATCAATCTATTTATTCGTTTTCGGAAGATTATTGATTAAGCAGTTTTAAGGGTTCTTGTGATAGCAATGGCATTCAGTTAAGCATATGTGCACTCGGATTTTGCTGACAAATTAGAAAATAGACATTTGATAACTTTTTACCAAGATCGGGGCCAGACCTCAAGTTTGATTCCTTTAACTTGTCTTGCCTTAAGACCTTCTTTCGTAAATTCAGAAATAAAATCTCTAACATGGAAAAAATAGTGATGAGTACTTTATTCGCAACATTATCAAGCCAAAATAGACAATATAGGAAAAGAAGCACCTATTATTTTTACTGGTTTAAGATGAATTAATAGAAATTTCATTTCATATAACTCTTACCATTCCTTTTTAATCCAGAAACCTCCCGTCGCACATGGTGATCAGGTTGGAGTCTTTGCCGCTCCAACTGAGCATGTGCATTATCCTGCAATAGCACTTGACCTCTTCCGGTGAACTGAACCATATCGCATTTGGACAGGTTTCGCAGGCTGTTGTAATCTTTGGCTGACGGGCCTTGTCTAATGCTGAAAGCGTTGGACTTTGCTGTGTTTGTACTTCTTCTGGTTCTTCCAGCAGCCTCATGAACTCTTGAAGTTCTTCGTCCATTATTAAATCCGTATCGTCTTGATTGTTCATCGTGTTTCTCCTGTTCTAAACTTATTTTTTGGCGATGAGCTTCCAGATCTGCGTCAGCAAAGGTTATTAAAATATTGTTTTGCACTGTTATTTGAAGAATGATCTTTTTAAAAAGTGGCGTGCCGTTGACTCGGATACAGTTACCATATTGCTGTTTTGCCATCTCAATGGCTTTTTTCAGTGTGGCAATAGAACCACCTTTAGAAATTTTGATTTCCCTCCCGTCATTTCTAATAACGGCCTTACCTATCTTATAAATCTGTGTTCCTTCTTTGGTAATGGAGTCAATTCGCTCAATACCAGTTAAAGAAATATCGGAAGAGGATCCAGATAAAGCATCATTACTTTGATTTTTTCGGTTTCGATAACGCAAGGCTGTTATAGCCTCTGTGTCACCTTGCTGAGCTTTATGTTGTAACCAATCAGCCCAGGTTTTGTTTTGGTGCAAATCAATTAGATGCTTTCGTTCTTTGGCATAATTTTGGTAAATTCTTTCAAGGTCTTTCAAAAGGGTTTTACTAATTTGCTTGTAAATATATTTTTTTTGGGTCCTTAGGGCTTTCATCAATTTCAAAGCAGCTCGTTTGATTCGACTGGACTTCTTAGCTTTCTCAATCATCCTGGTCTTCGTTTCACGTAAATGTTTAAGTTTTTCAGAAAGCAAAGTTTTTCCATATTCTTTTTCATGGAGATAACGCGCATAAATTTCTGTGCCAATCATTTTCTTGTTAATCGGTTCATAACCATAGATATGTTGCTTGGAACTTTCAGCGCTGAATGGTGATGGCTTAAATTCTCCTAGCTTGGCTTCAAGATTCTTTTTGGAAAAATTCCGAGAGACTGAGCTTGCCTTAACGGTAAGTCCTCTTTCAGTACAAAAGACAATTCCATTGGCTCTAACACGAATTTCTAAGCCATATTGTGCAAGGATTTTATGGATTTCATCCCAACTGTTGGCCGAATCAATTTCTCCACTGCAATTTCGTTTCAGCCAGTTAAGCAGGCTTTCAATGCCTGAATGCTGCTCCATATCGTCAGCAAGGTTCTCGGATCTTCCTTTTCGGGGTTGATGATTGGTTATTTCAAGTCTGTATTCAATTTCAAGTTTGGATGCAACTTCGGCAAATATCCTATAAGCTCTATACGGCTCAATCATATTAAAGTTTTTAGGATTAATTTTATTAATAGCAACGTGAATATGAAGATTGTCCGTGTCATGATGAATGGCACTGATTCTTTGATGCTCATTGAACCCAATAGACGATACAACCCTATCCTCTATAACCTGCAATATCTCTTCAGATGGGTTTTCCCCTGGGGCAAATGATATGAGTAAGTGGTATGTTTTATCCCCTTTGGCTCTTTGGTTTCGCGCCTGTGTTGCCAATACTTCATGAGTAGCCCAGGTGGGCTCCATATTGTTACAGTGTGATATCCTGACCGTACCTACTCGTTCTTGTTTGTTTTGCTCATCAGTTATATATTTTATCAGACCTGAAAAACTGCTCAGTCTTGCTGACTTCATTGGAATGTGGCGAATAATCACAATTGTTTCACCACCTCAAACATTGCATCTTGCGTTGTCTGAATACGATCCAACAATGCTTTAATTTTTCTGTGGTCAAAATGGGCCACACGTCTATCCTGTGTAAGCCAAAGCTTTAAAAGCCCTCCAAGCCTTCCCATGTCAGCATTAATTTTAGAGAGCTGAAGTACGTAATCTTTGTCAATTGAACTTTGGATTGGATAACCCAAGCCAATCCGACGTAAGTATTCTGCAATGGAAAGCCCTGCTCTGGCGGCATTGGATTTAATTGCAATTTCTTCATCGGGAAGAACAGGAACACGAAGATGACGTCCGTGTTTTCGGGTAGGTTTCTTATTCGATTCGTCCATAAGGATGCTTACCTCTGTATAAGTGGTTATGCAATCCTTTAGACACTAATTAATTTTTTACTTTTTGACCTCAAAAAGCAAGATAAACGTTGAGCACCGAAGGTGTGAATAAGGCTTGTGAAGTTTGGTGGCCAGCTTGCTGGTTAGCTAACTTCACCTATCTTGCCCTGCGTTTTAAGTTCATTTAACTTCATACTATCAGGTAATTTTATGTAATTTCAAGGTTATTTTTTGAAAAATCTTATTAATTACGGATA
>NZ_JBAQZB010000028.1:0-8822 GCF_049790535.1 Legionella sp. | reverse complement strand
TCTACTAATAAAATAGATAAATGAGGACTATAATTAGGTAATAAAACTTATCGTCGCTAACGCTCCGATACCCTGCAATCTTGAATTGCAATCGCCTGCCAATTTGAGTTCCATTCAACTGCAATTTTCAATTGCAGTTGGGTGCAACTTTCGCAATATTACGCAAGTAACATGATGATAATGGAAATAATTATCATTCTGTTCTTCAAAGGTAAGATACTATTGTCATAACATATATAAGAAAACCAGTTTGCGCATTTTTCAACGTAGAGGAAGGAGCTATGCTAATCATATTTAGGTAAGTAAGGTAGTGTTGGGGTTTTTCAAATCTGATAATTGGGGAACAAGCTTCCCCACTTCAACGTTCAAGGCAAAAGCTATTTGTATTAAATTTTGGAGTTCTTACCCAAGCAGGTGTCTTTTGTTTAATTCTCTTACTGTTTTGTAAATAAAATGCCATGTAACAGTTTTAATAAACCACTAAACTTTCAAAGCGTAAGTTCTAGCATTTTAAAGTACATATAAATAGTTTATTTTTGTTGACATAAAAAAGATCTATTCTTAATATATGGTTTATAAAAATAAACCAATTGTAAGAATTAAAATGACAAATTTACTTCCTCGACTCGTTCGATTACGTGATGCTCCAATCTATGTAGGGATGGATAGACATAGATTTAATGATGAAGTACGTCCTAAATTAATAGAAATTCCAATTGGAACACAAGGAATTGCTTTCGACAGACTTGATTTAGACGCCTGGGTGGACGATTATAAGCTCTGTAGTGGTCGTCCTGCGGTAGCCAGACAGAGGAGTATGGAACAATGGGACGAAAAAAATCACCGGGTCTTTTCAAAAGAGGTGAGTACTGGCATATCGATAAAGCGATCTTTGGATGCAGAATTCGAGAAAGCACTAGCACGAGTAGCCTCGAAGAAGCAGAAAAATATTTAGGTAAACGCATTGAAGAAATAAGGCAGGCGTCTGTGTTTGGGGTAAGACCTAAACGCACCTTTATGGAAGCAGCCATTAAATTTTTGGACGAGAATCAACATAAGCGTAGCATCAAAGATGACGCAGGACGTTTACGTATTCTAGTGCAATATATTGGGAAGATGTCTTTAGATTCGATTCATATGGGTACTTTACAGCCATTTATTGATGGGCGACGTAAGGAGCAGTTGAAAACCAGAACCATTAATCATGGTCTTAAGATTGTTCGACGCATCACTAATTTGGCTGCAACAGAATGGCTTGATGAATATGGACTGACCTGGTTACTAAACGCGCCAAAAATTAAATTGTTGCTGGAAGATGACTTGCGTAAACCTTATCCTTTAAGTTGGGATGAGCAGCGTCGGCTCTTTGCTAAGCTGCCTTCGCATTTAGAACAAATGGCATTATTCGCTGTTAATACTGGATGCAGAGAGAGTGAAGTGTGTCACTTGCAATGGGATTGGGAAATTAAGATTCCTCAATTGCCGCACTTAATGGTGTTTATCATTCCCCATGAAATGGTTAAAAATGGTGAAGAGCGCTTGGTAGTCTGTAATCAGACGGCAAAATCGGTAGTTGATAGTCAAAGAGGTAAGCATAAGCAGTTTGTGTTTACCTTTAAAGGCAATCCAGTTACCCGAATGAATAATACAGGTTGGAAAGAAGCTCGCAAGAAAGCTGGTTTGGAGTTTGTAAGAGTTCACGATCTCAAACATACCTTTGGTAGGCGATTAAGATCTGTCGGAGTGAGTTTTGAAGACAGGCAAGATTTGCTGGGGCATTGTTCAGGTCGTATTACAACGCATTACTCATCAGCCGAATTGCAGAATCTATATGAAGCTGGAAACAAGGTTTGCGAAAAGCAACAAAGTGGGGTGGTTCTCACGTTGCTTCGTAATCTAAATAATAGGAAAGAAAAAGATACATCTCATGGACGTAAGGTAGTTAGTTTATGAGTTTGTGTCTACTGTGCCCCACAAAATCCCCACAATGGTTTTTGAGGGGTTGGTAATGGGTAAATGTAACGTATTGATTTTAAAGGTTTTAATTGGTGGGCCCACTAGGACTTGAACCTAGGACCAACGGATTATGAGTCCGCTGCTCTGACCAACTGAGCTATAGGCCCGAAAGGTAGTCATTTTAAACTTAATTTAATTATTGTTCCAGCTTTTTATACCTGTTCATTACTGTTTTTTAATGTATGAACTGGTTAATCAGTTAAAATTTAGGTTTGTTTTTATATTCAGTACATTTTTGCTTTGCCTATAAGGCAAAGCTTACTTAATTCTTCCGTTAGGGAAGGGGGTTTTATTTAATTAACTCTCGTCACTTTCAAGAAAGCTTCTCAGTTTTTCCGAACGAGATGGATGACGAAGTTTACGCAGCGCTTTTGCTTCAATTTGTCGGATACGTTCGCGCGTTACGTCAAATTGTTTACCCACTTCTTCGAGGGTGTGATCGGTATTCATTTCGATACCAAAACGCATACGGAGTACTTTTGCTTCTCTAGGAGTTAATGTTTCCAGTATTTCTAAAGTTGCTTCACGCAGCCCTTCAGCAGTTGCCATATCTATTGGTGATTCGATGTTATTGTCTTCAATAAAATCTCCTAAGTGCGAGTCGTCATCGTCACCAACAGGAGTTTCCATAGAAATAGGCTCTTTAGCAATTTTCAATACTTTGCGAATTTTATCTTCGCTCAATTCCATTCTTTCTGCTAATTCTTCAGGGGTTGCTTCACGACCTACTTCTTGCAAAATTTGTCTAGAAATACGATTAAGCTTATTAATGGTTTCAATCATGTGTACTGGAATACGAATGGTTCGTGCCTGGTCGGCAATCGAACGCGTAATTGCTTGTCTAATCCACCAGGTGGCATAGGTAGAGAACTTATAACCTCGGCGGTATTCAAATTTATCTACCGCTTTCATCAATCCGATGTTACCTTCTTGAATTAAATCAAGAAATTGCAGGCCGCGGTTGGTATATTTTTTAGCAATAGAAATGACTAAACGTAGGTTTGCTTCCACCATTTCTTTCTTGGCACGACGGGCTTTTGCTTCGCCAATAGACATTTTACGGTTGATCTCTTTAATCTCACCAATGGTTAAACCGTATTCTACTTCGAAAGAAACCAAGCGTGATTGGATGCGTAAAATTTCTTCGGTGTGTTCTGAAATACGATTCATGTCAAGCTTTTTAGTATGTTTGGCAATGATAACATTCAACCATTCCAGATCAGTTTCTTGCCCAGGAAACGTATCAATAAATAGTTTTCGTGGAATACGTGCTTTTTCAATGCATAAACGCATAATGCTACGCTCAAATTCACGAATCTGATTGCGTAATTCGCGAAAATGACGTGTTAAACGATCTACTTGTCTGGATGTTAATTTTAGCTTTAAGAAAGCATCCGCCATGGCTTCTAATGATTTATTTGTCTTCGTGTGAGTTCTGCTATTTTCTTTTAATGCGAGCATCGCTGTATTGAAGCATTTGTGTAATTCATCAAAATAAATTTTCGCTTGCTCAGGATTTGGGCCATCATCTACTTCAGTCAAACCACCTTCACCGCCTTCGCCATCTTCGCTGTCTTCTTCATGTAATAGAAGTTCTTCTTGTTGTTGTACTTCATTCAGCATAGAGCCAATATTAGCAGCAGGTGCCATTTCTTCGTCGGAATCAGCAAATCCACTAATAATTTCATTGAGACGAATTTCTTGTGCGATAAAGCGTTTGTAATCATCCAGAACTAATTGTACTGTTTCAGGATATTGCGCCAGCGATCTAAGCACTTGATAAATGCCTTCTTCAATGCGTTTTGCAATACGGATTTCACCTTCCCGAGTCAATAATTCAACGGTGCCCATTTCACGCATGTACATGCGAACAGGATCGGTAGTCCGTCCTGTTTCTTTATCTACAGAGGCAAGAACCATAGCAGCTTCTTCGATGTCTGGTACCTCTTCAGTGTTGAGTAGAAGGGCTAATTCATCATCACCAGGGGGAAGTTCAAATACTTTGATGTTCATGCCTTCAAGCATGCTGATAATGACATCGAAATGTTCTGTATCGACAATGTTAGGCAATAAATCGTTAATTTGACTGTAAGTCAAATAACATTGTTCTTTTCCTAAGCTAATAACTTTGGTTATCTGCGAGCTTTGCTGTTCTTGGTCATTCATGATCATAGGCACTTCTTTTAAGGACGATTTAGACGTTAAAAAATGTTCTGATTATAGACTGGCTAGAGGGAACATGCTAGTAGTTTATTGAACTATTTGCAATGATTTGTTCTATTCCGCACCGGGCTTGGAGTAGAGGGTTTTTTTATTTTTATATATGTCTTTCTTGTACCATTTTTTGCAAACTTATTCGTTCTGTTTCGGTTAAACCATGTCGACGTGATTTATCAATTAGCTGACGAATCATTAATTCCTGGTTTTGTTTCTGTAAAAAAATAACGGTATCAATAAATTCTTTGACTAATTCCTGTTCGGGGACCTGGTGATCCCAAGCAGCTAATCTATTTATAAATTCAAAGTAGTGATGATCGCGCCATGTTTCAATTAAGGATGCGGTATTTGTTTGTGGATTCGCTTCTAATTGATGCAGTAATTTTAACAAAATTTCATGCTCCTTATTATCTAACAAATAAGAAGTAATTTGTTGCGCACAATGAGAATAAATCTCTGGATGTTGCAAAAGCAAGGCTACAGCAATACGCATCGGGGTGCGTGTAATAGCAGTTTTTGTTTGCGATGGAGAAATCACTTGTCCTGGAATCATCCGCTGATCGTTAATCAATTGATTCAAACGATGGCTTTCTATATGAGTTATACGCGCAATCTCATCAATAAGAAGTTGTTTGTAGGATCCCTCGCTCATTTTTTGTAAAAATGGTTTGGTTAGATTAATTAATTGTGTTTTCCCCGCTGGATTATGCAGATTAATGTCTTTTGCTAACGTGTCGAGGAAAAAGCGGTGTAAGGGTATCGCGTGTTGGAGGCGATTTAAAAAATTTTCTTTGCCTTCTGCTCTAACTAAACTGTCTGGATCATGGCCATCTGGTAAAAATACAAAACCAGCGTCCAGCCCCTGATTTAAATGAGGTAAACTGCTTTCGAGACCTCGCCATGCTGCTTGTTTTCCAGCATTATCTCCATCAAAGCAAAAAAAGAGTACTTTAGTATGTTTAGCCAAAAGTTGGATATGATATGTGCTGGTTGCAGTACCCAATGTAGCTACTGCGTTCATGATGCCATGTTGGGCTAAAGCAATGACATCCATATAGCCCTCCACAATAATCAGGTAATCGGGTAATTTTTTTTGATTTAAAATTTGATGTAAACCATACAATTCTCTGCTCTTTTGAAAGATTATGGTTTCTGGGGAGTTAAGGTATTTAGGTTTTTGATCAACATCTAATACACGTCCTCCGAAACCAATAATACGTCCATGACGGTCATGAATAGGAAACATCACTCTATTACGATAACGATCATAGATTTTTCCCTCTTCATTTTTAATTAACATGCCCGTAGTAATCAGATCACGTTGATTATGGGGAAATGCTTTTTCCAGATTGTGCCAGCCTTCATTGGCAAAACCTAACTGGTAAAGTCTGGCTATTTCGCCACTTAACCCTCTATTGCGTAAATAATTGATCGCAAGTTGTCCTTCATGTTTTAGTTTTTTTTGATAATAAAGGCTGACTGCAGATAATAATTTATAGAGATTTTGAGATGCATTATTCTTTTCAGTTAGGCCATCACGCGGTACAGTCAAGCCTAAACGTGTAGCCAGGGTTTCAATTGCGTCAATAAATCCTTGATTAAGGTAATTC
This sequence comes from Legionella sp., assembly GCF_049790535.1. Lineage (GTDB taxonomy): Bacteria > Pseudomonadota > Gammaproteobacteria > Legionellales > Legionellaceae > Legionella. Next base: position 2,979 of record NZ_JBAQZB010000028.1, on the reverse strand, counting down.
ATGACAAAGCTAATGGCATTACCTGAGGCACCACAGCCAAAGCAATGATAAAACTGTTTTTTGGCAACTACATTGAAAGAAGGTGATTTTTCATTGTGAAAGGGACAACAGGCAATGTGACTGGTTCCTCTTGTTTTAAGAGGAACATAGCTATCAACTAACTCAACCAGATCAGTACGTTGCAAGAGTTCGTCAATAAACGGCTGTGGGATTAAGCCAGACATGGCTACCTTCAGTTTAATTTAGCCTTAATTAGCATACTGACTTGACCCATATCAGCGCGTCCTTGTAGGGTTGGCTTTAATTGTGCCATGACTTTACCCATGTCAGCCAGTTTTGTAGCATCAGTTGATGTGATGGCATCGTTAACTATTTTTTCAATTTCTGCAGTAGATAAAGGTTCAGGTAAGTACTTGCTTATAATAGACAATTCAAATTGTTCTTGCAAAACCAAATCATCACGACTAGCTTTTTCAAATTGAATTATAGATTCTTTTCGTTGTTTGCTCATTTTATCTAGAATAGCAAGCATTCGTGCTTCATCAACTTCGATACGCTCATCAACTTCGATTTGTTTCACTGCCGCAGTGATTAAACGTAAGGTGGTTAACAAATTTTTATTTTGGGCACGCATTGCATCTTTGATATCGGTGTTGAGGCGTTCTTTTATGGTCATGATGTAATCCTTAGGCTTAGGTTAAGGAAACGATGTTTAAGATAAAATCAAAAGGTCACATAAATGTGACCTTAGCAACTCATACAGAATGAAAAATACTTTATTTACGTCGGTATTTTATACCTGGTCGTGAAGAAGTATCACGCGAAATTTTTTTCAGATGACGTTTTACTGCAGCAGCTTGTTTGCGTTTGCGTTCAGCTGTTGGTTTTTCATAAAATTCACGACGGCGTAGCTCGGTTAAAATACCGGCTTTTTCACAAGAGCGCTTAAAACGGCGCAGTGCGTATTCTGGGTTTTCGCCTTCTTTGACGCGAACTGTAGGCATTAAAATAATCCTCTGATAGTTTGATCTTAATAGGTGGGCAATTCTAGTGCTAGTTGAAGCAATCGTCAAGCTTATCATAAGAAATTATTTTTAACGAAGCATAAATTGAGTGGATAGGGTGGGTATGAGGCTACAATAACAGCGATCTGTGCTATAATCGGCGGTTAATTTATTTTTATCAGGTTTTTCATGTTGGTATTAGGTATCGAGTCTTCCTGTGATGAAACGGGGGTCGCAATATATGATTCTGAAGCAGGGCTATTAGCGCATGCGCTACATTCGCAAATTGACACCCACCGTGTGCATGGTGGGGTTGTTCCAGAGCTTGCTTCACGTGATCATGTGAATTACCTGATTCCTTTAGTAAATGAAGTAATACACCATGCTGGTATTGATAAAAATGAACTTCACGGCATTGCTTATACTGCCGGCCCAGGACTAATTGGTGCTTTACTGGTAGGCTCTTGTTTTGCCAAGAGCCTTGCCTATGGCCTTAATATTCCTGCATTGGCCGTTCATCATCTGGAAGCTCATTTACTTGCTGCAAAAATGGAAACCCCTTCGTTAGAGTTTCCTTTTATTGCGCTTTTGGTTTCTGGTGGTCATTGCCAGTTAATTGAGGTTAGAGCCTTAGGTGAATATCATCTGCTTGGTGATACCTTGGATGATGCCGTAGGAGAGGCTTTCGATAAAACTGCCAAATTGATGGGAATTCCTTATCCTGGAGGTCCAGTATTGGCGGCGCTTGCCGATCAATGTGAATCAACTCCTTATCATTTCCCTCGTCCTATGACTGATAGACCTGGCTTGGATTTTAGTTTCAGTGGTTTAAAAACACATTCATTAACTACCTGGCATCAAAGCATAAAAGATGAACGTGCTCGTTCAGAAATTGCCAAAGCGTTTCAGCTTGCGGTAGTGGACACTTTAATAATTAAATGCAAACGAGCAGTAAAAGAAACTGAATGTAGCCGTTTAGTGGTTGCGGGTGGTGTTGGGGCAAATAAGGCATTACGTAGTGCATTACAAAAATGGATGACCGAAATTGGTGGTGCAATTTATTTTCCAGCTCTGGAGTATTGTACTGATAATGGTGCTATGGTTGCTTATGCAGGTTGTTTGCATATGATGAATGGGGCAAGAGATTTGCAAATGGGGGTTGAGGTTAAAGCTCGTTGGCCGCTTGCTAATTTAAGCGATGCAATTTAGGGAAGGCTATCTACTCAAAACCGTAGTCTTAATTGCGCCGCTTTTATCATCTTCGCACAGTAGAGAACTATTGATAAAACAAAGTGAGATGCGATTTGATAATTCCCGCCTAAGGCGGGAATATAAGTTGACCCATTATTGAAAAAAGATGCTTATTTTTCTATTTTGGGATTAGCTGGTTTCGCTTTTTTTGTTATGGGTTTTTTAGTCGTTGTTGCTTTTTCCACGGCTGGTTTTTTAACTGATTTTTTTGTTTTGGTGACTGTAGGTTTTTCAGATACCGTTGCAACTTCTACTGAAGTTACTTCTGTTACTACCGGAATGGGACTAACAACAGAAGGCTCGTTCATTGCTTCTTCAAGTATGTTGCGTTGTGTTAATTTAATTTTGGGCTCAGTTTTATCGATGAGACGGATAATGTTATCTTTATGCTTAATAATAATTAACACCGCCATTAAGAACAATGGGGGAATAATTTCAATTCGGCCAATAATCATTATTCCATAGAAGGGCGACAAGCAAATAGAAACTAATGAAGCTAAAGACGAGTAACGAGTGAATCTGGCAACTAATAGCCAAGTACCTATAACCATCACACCCACAATAAATTGAAGCCCTAAAAGAGCACCAAGTGCTGTAGCAACACCTTTTCCTCCTTGAAAGTCAAAAAAAACAGGGTACATGTGGCCAATGACTGCAGCCAAAGCAACAAAGCCTATAACCATTGGATCGGTTAAAAATATTCTGGCAATGAGTACAGGAATAA
>NZ_JBAQZB010000027.1:0-7101 GCF_049790535.1 Legionella sp. | reverse complement strand
ATTAAGAAATAAACGATTTCCTTTTTCTTTAACTTCATCATACGTCAGCCGAGTTGAGCTAATCGCACCACACAAAGTGTGGGTTTTGTTGTGCTTTAATGAACCGTTCTGGATTTTATTATTCCCTAATTTTTTAAGAAAAATAAATGAAATTTGGATGTTGATGTTGTCAGAAAACAAATGTGGATTATCGTCATATGTAAGCGGTACTTTATTTATGGCCAGCTCTCTTATAATATGAGTATTATTGACATTTTATAGCCATGACGTGATTATGTTTGAATTTTTAATACAGTTAGTAGAAAGTGAGCAACAAAGATATAAAACAAAGCCTAGCGCTTATAAGAAGGAAAAGGAGAACTTTTTTGTAAATGTTGGGAAAATGCCTGAAGATCCTAAATCTCGAGTAAATTATTGGATGGCCTATGCTATAAAATCTATTGTTGGCAGTCTGCCCAAGATACCTTCAACAGAAAACCCTATAAGAATAAAGAACTCTAGTGCTCTTGAATCTCAGTATGTATGGACATCTTTAATGCTCCTTGGAAGCATTTTGCCGGATAAATTTGATCATCACGCAATATGGGTGCTTTCTGCTAATGGGTTTGCTCCAGGAAGTGAAATTGGTTATTTTTCACGATTTAGTAGTAAATCACTTTACGAAACTACATTTAAACGCTATATAGATGAAGTAGAAATTAATGCCTTCTTAACAAAAGCTTCTCCAATCATTACAAAATTATTGGCGGAAGAGAAAAAGATTGTAGATACAACTATCCCGAGTGAGTCATTTAATAACGTTCCATCTCAGACTGATACTCCTTCAACGTCATTCTCAAATATTAACATGCAAGTTTTAGGTGGTTTTATCGCTGCACTTGGTATGGCTGCTGTTGCTATAGCGTTTGTTGCCCTAAATGCTGCAACTTTGGGTTTAACAGGTTTAATCGTCGCTGGCATAGGAGCAGTTGCAACACTTGGTGGCATTGGTTTATTTGCTGCTGGTACTACTAGAAAATACCAGTCTCAACCGTATATAAATGATCTTATGGTGAATTCTTAAGTTAATTGTACCCCTTTTTTTTTGAAACCTGTAATAAAAAACACATATCCAGTCCTTGGAAACAGAACTAGGCAAAACGGATTGCCAATCCCAGCAATTCGTAGCCTAATTATTCAGTTGTCGACCTATACCAACCACAATTTTTATTAGAAAAATAAAATTAAGGGTTTTCATAAATATTTAACTTGATTTATCAAAAAAATTGCCCACATTGTTACTCCCCAGAAATTGGGGATAAGTAAAGAGACAAAAAAATAAGAGGGATTTGCTCTCACTCTACGTAGTAAGCGCTTTTGAATGATTAAAAAGGTTGTCTTGATTCGAATTTTTCTCTTGAAGAGCCTGCACAAAGCCACTCACAGTAGTCACCTTTTTTCCAACAAGAGTGTTACTTATACCTAGGCCCGATTTAAAAAATTCTCGAAGTTCTTTACCCAAATTACCGTTTCTTAAGGTTGATAAGTGTTCACTTAAATCAACCTTCTCTCCATTTAACGCTGATTTTAAAGCATGAACGGCGTCTTTTTTTTGTGTAAAACTTTTTTGAAAGATAGAAAAGAAGCTTCCATAAAAATATTCTTTTGTTTTCCCGGAAAAATCAGTTTACGTCTGTTCTTTCTTTTAGGTAACGCTCCAGTAGATAATTAATATCGGTTTTTCGCAGTTCCTCGTTGTTATCATCTAATTTCACCCCAGAAGGAATTGCAGCAAAGGTTTTGTCTAAGTCAGTATTACTCTTACTTGCCAAATCCTCTTTATGGTACCAATTTAGGTATTTGGAAGAATTATAATCATTGAATGGAGGAAAATGGTATTTTCCATCTGGTTTAAAACCGTAGCAATCCTTAAACTGAATAGGTTCATTGGAAGTGATAAATAAGCCTTTTCCTTGATTACTCACAAACCAAGAATATATTTTTTCAAACAATAGATTACCGCTAAAGCCTGCCGAATTATCATTATCTAGAAATACAACATCAGGATTTGTGGCTAATAATTTATCTATTTCCACCTCGAAATTATCAAGATTATCAACGCTTAATGATGGCCTATACCTTAAAAATTAAAACAAATGTTGGCAGGCTGCGAAAAATAGAGACAGAATTTTAAATTCTGAGTAGATTATTTGAAGGAAGAAAAATGGAAAAATTTATTGGAAAAGTGATGGTTTATGGCTATCTATTCTTGGGTTTAACTTATTTATTTTTAGGTGTGTTACCTGATTTGCAATTAATGGATCCTAGTTTAGTAGATCAAACGGGAGCTATTTCATTGGGATTTATGTTTTGCTTTGGCGCTATTGTTTTTGAAAAATTATATTTAGATACAATTCATTATTAAGGTCAATTATGAAGTTGTGTACGCTGGGTGTGATAATCATTGTTTTTGCGTCACAGTGCCAGTTCTGGTGTGTCTGAATAATACAAAAGGAAAACTTTATGAAAATAATTAAACCGTTTTTAAAAATAATAGTTGGTTATTACTTCTAGGTAACTTTATCAATCTTAAGAACTTTTTGAAACTTAATTTCCCCCTAACTGGAAATACAATCAGAACTGCGCAATTGTAAAAACCCTGGATACCGCTTTTGTCTAATGCAGTCTCTGTGACATACTCCCACCAGAGTGGCCTAGCCAATTCATGGTAGAGATATGTCACTAAATATAAATCAGGATGGTACAAGAACAATCAAAAATGTCTATTAAAATCCATAGATTGATGCAACACCCGAACCACTGCAATACCATAATGAGTTATTTTGAAAAAAATAACATGAGAACCAACATTGAAAGCCCTCAAATCCTGACGGACATAATCACATGTTCGAGAAATAAGTGGATCATCTGCAAGATATTGAAAGCTTGTTTCAATTGCCAAAATGTAATCTTCTGTCCTTTTGATACCAAATTCACGCGTACTATATAAATAGATTGACTCAAGATCCTCTATAGCCTTTGGATAAAGGCGATATGTTTTATTTGGCATGAGGGACTTTCTTCATTCGCTTAAGAAATTCTTCCGCGTTCCACATTAATGGATCCCCGCTCCCTTCTCCTTCATCGATAAGATGACGTAACTGCTCGAGCTTTGATTCAGCTTGTTTTTCACGAAGCAGACGCAATGATTCTCTTAATACTTCACTATTACTTCTATAACCACCTGAATCAACAAGAAACTGAACATAATCACGAAGTTCACTACCCAAATCAACAGTCATTGTGCGAGCCATAAATACCTCAGTAATGTAAGTAAATGTCTTACATTTAGTATATAAGACATTTACTTACATTACAATATTTTCATAACTATCACTAGAGTTCTCCCTAGTGCTATTTGGCTTAGATTAATTTAAGTGTCTGAGCCAATATTTTACTTCAATAAGATGTTGCGAGATTATAGTGCTTGTTGGCGCAGTAAATGCATAAGCCCCAACGCATCACACCTGGAGGTATTTTTTGATAAGCTGGAATTATTAAAGCTTGAAATCCGTCTTTGCGATCCTTCACCGTGCTGCTGAATACGATTTCTTATTTTTTCTGCCAGAAATTCTGTCATAACTTCTCCTACTGATGTCACAATTATGTATCATTTTTTGTGACAAAAAAAACAATTTATTGTGACATGAAATCGAGTGATAATTACCTTATTGAAAATTACTATGTAGCAGATTTGTAACAAAGTGAAATATAACCTCTGTTGTTTCAGGCAGCTGTAGGCAGTAGTTGACAGAATCGTTACATCGCAACTTACTGATTTTATTATTAATTTATCTTGATCAAGTTGGCTTCGAACCAAGGTGTCGGGGGTTCGAGTCCCTCCGAGCGCACCATTTAATCAAGGTCTATTCCGGAGACATCGGTTACATATTATACCGGAGACATAGGTAACACTTTAGGCCCAAAAGGATTCGGCAAAGGTTCCAATTTACATGTCTGCTCATCAAAATAACCTAAATCATACTCCATAAAACTAACTAACCATATATTCTCTTCAACCTCCTTAATTCCTACATTTTGCCACGCTAGAACACTGGTTAAATTTATTTTTTTACCTTTTAAACACAACCTACCACAATGAGTTACTGTGATCATTTTATCATGAAATGGATAGGGCTCTACCCCAAAGAAGGGGGCATTTTAATCAAGTTAGTATTAAACTAACTCATTGATTTCGCAATCAAAAGGAAGATTAAAATGCCCCTTCTTTGGGGTAGAGCCATCATTATGATGTCGATATGCTGATGATGGCATATGCCACTGTAGTACGATGGAGCATGAAGAAGTATAAAAAACTTGCGATTGGAGCGCGCCGGGTTCCCCGGCTCGCCAGAATAAATTAAACAGCCTCTTCTACAGCACGACAATAAGTTTCGCGCAGAAAAGGAAGAATGAGCAATGCCAGGAACATACCGATTGGTAAAATAGCCAACCCTACATAATATGCGTCCAAAGAATAAATACGCACATTATTGACCAGTTTACCTGCCCACATTCTATCTAAAACAAAACCAATAAACGGTTGCGAGAAAGCAATACCTATCATATTAAACATATTCATAAAACCCAGACCAGTAGCTACATAATGTGTACTACACAATTCTTTTGCAACTGAAAATGAGGGTAGAAAACCAGCTGAAAATATTCCAAAAGAAAAAAGCAGGCACTCCATTATCCAGGAAGCCTTGATTGGAGCATAGATAAACAGGACAGAAGTGATTACGGCACCAATCGCACCGATATAAAGAGGTGGCTTTCTCAAACCGATACTATTGGAAAAAACGCCCCATAAGGGACTAGCAATTGCCCAGCCAATAAAAACAAGAGAAACATAATTAGCAGCAACTGCTTTTACAATATTCATTTTAAGCATTAGGAATGGCACCCCCCACAATCCACAAAATACTGGGGTTGCCATGAACATTAAACTGCCATAAATAGCCGCTAACCACAGTTGCTTGTTTTTTAACAAAATAAATAAACTCTGCAACATAGGCGTTTGCTCAATAGTATCATGAACTGCGGAAGAATCGATTTGCTGTATAGGCTGATCTCTTACGACGATGAATATAAAAAAAGCAAGAAAAAGGCCTGTAATACCTATTCCAAACATACTTTGACGCCAACCATAATGATCCACCAATAGAGCCAGAGGCGCTTCACCCCCTATAGCTCCCAGCATTCCTATAGTTACCATCAGTCCAGTGAGTAAGGCAAAACGCTTTGTGGAAAACCAGTTGGAAGCAAGCTTCATCGTACCTACCGCAGCAAAAGCCGAACCAAAACCTATCATCAAGCGTGCTACAAATGCAGTTAATAAACTATCGGTCATTGAAAAAGCAATCGTGCTCAAAGCACAAATAATTGTGGCAAAAGTAAGCATTCGATGTGGGCCGAAACGATCCATCAGCATACCGCAAGGTAATTGCATAGGAGTATATGCGTAATAGTAAAATCCAGATAAAACACCAAGCGTTTGACTTGTGATTGAAAAATCACGCATTAATTCAGTACCCATTACACCAGGGGATACTTGCAGTAAAAATTCATAAAAATAAAAGGCACAACCCAATATCCAAACAATCCATGGTAAAAAAACTCTAGGGGCGGTTTTAATAAAGATACTTTCGGAAGCTGTCGACATGGCTAATAAAGCTCCTAATTCGGCATTTTATATACATAAAAAATTAAAAGCGTAACAGGTTGCCCAGAGAATGTCTATGACTATTCCCCGCTCTTTTTCATCATATTTTTCTCATTAAAATAATTAATCAAACACAAATCTAATTTTAATAAAATCGGATTATTTCATATGCGGACAATCTCCTCATTAAATATTTTTAAAAATCAAAGAGAACTATTAAATACCACTCAGGCCTGTTGACGAGCAACAGCAAAGTGATTAGTATATCCACGATATTAATCTTATTTAATCTATTAGAGCGTTACGAACACTTATATTTTCAACATATAAACACAATAAATATTAAGAGTCTATAATGACTTCAGACAAGCTATTAAGTTATTTAAAATGTCTCGCATAGTGATTGGAATTGCAAAAAAACTCAAAACCCAAGTTAAATAATAAATAACCATAAATTAAATAATGTATATTAACTTTAAACACAAACTTTAATGCTTCAGTTAGCTCACTGAATATTTCTTTTTATTTAGGGATCAAACTTGACTGGCTAAAATGAATGGTGTAGCTAACGAAATAGCCGTGCTAGATTCATGTATAAAATAGGAAAGTCCGGGACCTATTATAAATCCCAAAATCATTGCAAGCGTCATAAACTTTAATTCATTTACTTTATCATCCTTATACCCATGTCCACTATAGCGGCGCCACAAATCCGTTAGATTTTTTGGCCATGGATGAAAAGCATCCCCATCTTTACATTGTGCTTTAGCTTTATTTTGAGCCGCTTCAAAATTACTCAATAATTCATCTTGTGACTTAGCAGTTAATTCAAGTCGAGCGCCAACAGGTGTATCCCTCCAATCTAAATTAGGAAGAATATCAATCACCTTATACAAATCTGAAGTTGTGGCCCACATTGGGGCGCTGATAAAGTTGTAAATGGTAAATGTGGAATTCGCGTACATTGCAAAACCCCGGATGGCCAAGAAATCGAAAATGGCCATATAGTTGGATGGCAGTCTAACTATGAAGAGCATTTTGGAGTGAAACAATCAGAGGACCCTAATGGTAATAGAGACCCTCGTGGTGAACTTGCTAATTCCAGTAGAGACCTTTCTTTATCAAGTTCACTCTGCCCGCTTACCTTTGATTGAGATGGGCGGCATCCTATAAATTATTCTTGTTCCATTTAAGGTAATCGCTCAGCAATTAACCGGGTAACGTCAAATTAATATTTTTGAGATAACTATTAGCTACCAGAGCTTATTTAGTACCCATCAAAGATAAGGTGTCATCAGTGCTTTAATTTCAGTTGGAATAAGTGGTTTAGAGTACACCCCTTGTAACTTTAATTTCTGACAAATCCGGATTAGGTATGGAGATACTTGTGCTGAAAT
>NZ_JBAQZB010000026.1:0-17687 GCF_049790535.1 Legionella sp. | reverse complement strand
GATGCTTATGGGTGCCGTAACAAATGCCGGGTTTTACGGTACGGGGTTATGTAATTATCCACAATATGATTGCATTAAAGTATCTTCGGGACAAAATTGGGAGAATTTGTTCCCAAATTCAGAGCAACGTGACATCGTTCAACGAATTAACCGCACTTATAACCCTTTATGGGTGGGTAAGGTTATTGCAGTGCCAAAAAATTTGGCATATGTCAATATATTTGATGTTGCTCCGTTCTCACTCAAAATACCTGGGGAACATCAAAAAGAAATTATTATTGATCAGGACAAATTAGCCTGGGGCGCATACGATGCTCAAGGACATTTAGTTAAGTGGGGTCCTATTTCTTCTGGGAGAGATCGATGTCCTGATGCGAACCGTTCTTGTCGTACATTGACGGGTATTTTCAGAGTATTTAGTAAAGAAAATGAAAAATGTACCTCAGATGTATTCCCTATAGGCAAAGGTGGCGCCAAAATGCCTTATTGTATGTTTTTCCATAAGGGTTTTGCATTACATGGTTCTTTAGATATTCCTGGAATAAGAGCTAGCCATGGTTGTGTGCGTATGTTTACTGAAGACGCTAGATGGTTGAACCAGGATTTTGTTGAGTTATCTAGTGAACGAAATAATTTCATGGGTACAACTGTAATTGTACGTCCAATAAATGATAGTGAGGCAATAAGATGAGCACACTACAGAAATTCACTTCAATTTCATTGATGCTTTGTTTCGGAGCGTTATCTAATCAGCTTGACGCAGCCAAAACTAAGAAGACTCCTGAGGAAATCCAACAAAAGGCAGCCAAAGAAGAAGCACGATTTCCTATCGGATGTACCGCTGTAGGTTATCGGCAACAGCTCAAAGTCTTGTCACTATTTCCAGGCAAAGAAGGGGCCTTACAATCCTTATATTTCTTTTATAATAAATTGCCACAAACCATTAGCTTGTATCAAATGCGTGATGAAGACAGTGAATACTCCACGCGAATAAATCACACTATCGGCCCAAATCAGTGGGCTGCCTTAGCTACCGGTGAGCCATTGGTTAAATTTATCTGTACCTTAGGAGATGGCAAAAAATCTTATGGCAAAATTATTGATTGTGCTCAGACAATAAAAGTATGCGAATATGTTCATGTGAAATTTGGTTTAAATAATAAGGGTAATTTTTGGATTTCAGATGGTAATACTAGAAATGGGGCCGTTAATGATGTAGTACATTACGGCATAATACCTGGGGTATAAATCTGGATTCAGCAGTTTAAATTGCTATTGAGTTTAGATTTAATTGCCATGTAAAGAGGGAGAATTTTCATGAAATCGCTAGTACCTTGGGTATGTTTGTTAGCAGCAACAGCGAGTCAACAAGTTTGGGCTGATGATTTCAGGGCATACCGATTAGGAAATTATAATAAAGCCATCAATTCTTTAATGATTCAAACCGGAAAAAATGCGGTTGCTGATTATTATTTGGGGCGAATCTATCTTTATGGATACGGTCAATTAAAAAATACTCAATTGGCTGTGCGTTATTTTACTCAGTCTGCACAGAAAGGATATTTACCAGCGATTCAACTTCTAGCCAAATATGCCTTAGTGTATGAAAAGGATCCTCAGCAGGCTGTTATCTGGTTTAAACAAGCCGCTTCAGCAGGTGATGTGAACGCACAAATGTTCATGGCTGCAGCCTATTTGTATGGCATAGGCGTTAAGAAAAATAAAGATACAGCTTCACGCTATTACATCGATGCGGCAAAAAATGGTAACTCTATTGCACAATTTACATTAGCAGAGGATTTTATCAATAGCCGTAATTCATCTAATAATAAATTAGGTCTTATTTGGTTAAATAAAGCTGCCAATAATGGTAATCCACAAGCATTAACCAAATTGGGTGATCTTTATATTTCCGGCAAGCTGGTTGAGCACAATGCAGCTAAAGGCATGGAATTATTAAACCAAGCTGTAGCACAAGGGTTTGCTCCAGCTATGGTAAAACTCAGTAAGATTGCTTTGGAGCAAAATCAAAAAGATGAGGCATTACAATGGATTAATAAAGTGGGAAATTACGAAAATAATGAAGCCTCTCTAGAAGTAGCTGAAATTTATTTAGACGCAAAAAATCCTATTTATAATCCTCATATCGCCTTTATGTGGACTTTAAAGACAGCGCAAAATGGATCCACCGATGGGAAACGTCGAGTATCAGAGTTGTATAAAAAAGGAATTGGGGTTGATGTTGATCTTAAAGTAGCCCAACAATGGCTTAACCAGGCAAATCAAGAGGATAAGTCGACTAATTCAAGTAAAGCTATTGCTGAAGCAGCATTATGGTTAAGTAATGGGACTACTAACAAATTGGAGAAAACGGCCTACCAAATGAATGGTATATTTGGTGAGTGGAATAATCCTGCAGTATTAGGTGATTATGCCTATAATCAAGCACCTAAATTGAAAACTATGTCACGTCGGCTTATTTTTAAACCACAGTTTGAATTGGTGCAACCCAATGAAGTCCCTATTACCAGTTATTATAATGCTCTTTTGAGTAAAAATGGAGACTACCAATCAAATCAATGGACTTACCCTATGTATCCATTAAATCCTCAGGCAGTAATCGTGGAAAGAGCAAATAGCCCTATAATTGCCCACCTTGATTTGCCAGTTCCTTATATTGATGCTCGTTATCCAGAGCTTGAGTCGCAAGAGGCAAGTCTTATGGATCTGTGGACTGATGAGTGGAAACAGCAATTAAATATCAAGACGGTTTTTTATCAATTATATAACCGCGCGATCTTAGGCGACGCACAAGCACAATTTGAAATAGGGCAAATGTTTCAATATGGGATAGGTGTGGCTCAAAATAATGATGCGGCAATTATTTTTTATCAAAATGCGGTACAGCAACAGCATTTGGGTGCTGAGTACAATTTGGGAATTTTATATTTATTGCATGCTAAAGGAAAAGAGGATTACCAGATGGCTTTAAATGATTTAACTGATGCAGCATTTAAAGGGAATAAAAAATCACAATACGTACTGGCAAGAATTCTTGAACAAGGTATAACAGGACCTGAGGGTACCGAATACATTAAGGCGGATCCTGAGCAAGCTAATTCCATGTTGTATCTGGCTGCAGCTAATGGGGATGGTTCTGCACAATATGACTTGGCTAACCATTTGGTGCGGCAGTATGACAGTGGTTTGAATGTAGATACCAAAAAGTTCAAAATTGCTCTGATTCGTCAATTGTACCAAGGAGCTGCGGATCGTGGTATTTCTAATGCATTATTGCCCCTCGCGTTTTATAATGCGATGGATAGCAATCCCCAAAAACAAGCACAAGCCTTTGTGGTTGCCAAAGAGCAGGCCGAAGCAGGTGATGAAAAAGCTGCGTTGCTATTGGGATTACTTTATGATCGTGGTATTGGGGTTAGTGCTGATCCAGGACAAGCGATTCATTGGTATCAACAGGCAGGGCAAAACGCTGTGAGCCAATTTATTTTAGGTACCTATGCTGCAGAAGGTAAAGGCCTAGAGAAAAATAAAGATAGAGCTATGGCACAACTCCAACAATCAATGAATGATAAGTTTTCTTATGCAGATTTTAATAGAGCAGTACTGCAATACCAAACAGGAGAAGAATTTTTACCTGCTCTAATTGATGCTTATGAATTAGGCAATAGTCATGCAGGTATTGTTTTAGCAGATTATTATTTAGCAGCAAATGATGATCCAGAAAAAATGAAACAAGCACGTAGGATATACGAAGGTTTAGCAGATAAAGGGGATCAAGATGCTCAATTAAAATTAGCTTATATGAGCGAGCAGGGCTTGGGCTCTGCACCAGATATAGCAGGGGCGCAACGTTGGTATACAGCTTCAGCAGAGCAAGGTAATTCATTAGCGGAATATTTATTGGGTCAATTTTACCAAGTCGGTGAGCAAGGTGATCCTGACTATACTTTGGCGAAGCAATGGTACCAAAAAGCAGCAGCAACTTTACCTGAAGCGCTTGTTGCTTTAGGATTTATTGATGAAACAGTTGATGATAATTATGCTCAAGCATTCAAGGTTTATGAACAGGCTGCCGCACAAGGTAATGGCTTAGGAATTTATAATCTGGCTTTAATGTATTTGTATGGTAAAGGTATTCCAGTAGATTTTGAAAAGGCTAAGAGTTTGTTCCTTGAGGCAGCAAATAAAGAAAATTCTGAGGCAATGAACCAACTGGCTAGTATTTATTTTACGGGTCTTGGGGGGCTGCCGCGTGATGCGCAACAAGCCTTAGCCTGGTATAAGAAAGCATCAGAAATGGGTAATGCAAATGCGCTTTATGAGTTAGGGCTACTTTCTGAAACGGGTGTGACTACTAAACTTGATTTTAATGAAGCGCTTAAATATTACCAGGCAGCAGCTGATAAGGGTAATGAAAAGGCAATGCTGGCTTTGGCAAGAATGTACCATTATGGTTTAGGCGTGGCAAAAAATCCTAAAATAGCAGCCAGTTACTATGAAAAATTAGCACTGCGGCAAAATGCATACGCTCAATATCAATTAGGTACCTACTATTTGGAAGGGACTGCAGGAGAGCAGTCACTTACTAAGGGAAAACAATTGTTACAACAAGCCAGTGACAATGGAAGTTTACAAGCGCGTAAATTATTATTACGCATGGAAGCATCACAAGATCGCGTGAGTTTTATTGAGCCGATTGTGATGAATCAAGCACCTATTGTAGCAGGTGAAACCGCAAATTTAATTTACCTTAATGCATTAAATGTGTGGAATCGAGGTGATGAAGTTTTATCGCGAATGATTTTACAGCAGCTAGTAACTCAATTTCCTGATTTTGTACCGGCAAAACAAATTTATGAACAGGTAAATCAAGCTAAACTCGAGAATATTTATAGTTAGGAAGTAGGTAAATGACATATTTGGTAACATTTTGTACGTTTGATAGAACTGTTGAAGCTAATCCTGCTTGGCATGGTGCATTCATTTTATCCAAATTGAATGAAGAGACAAAACAAGTAGAGGTTGCTGATACTTGGGGTTTTTATGGTGTTCCAAGTACAGGGGATCAAAATCATTGGTTGACGCGCTTAAAAAGAAGTATTGGCCTGGATATTGATTTGTTTGGAAATCATGGTTGGCTTGTTCATGAAGAGGTCCGTTATATGGAGCGTGGTCATGGACTACATGGCTTTTCTTATGAATTAACTAAAGAGCAATTTAATCAAATACAAATAGAATGTGCTAAACGCATTAATGATCAGGAAACGGCAGTTAAGGAGGCGCTGGCCAATGTTGATCTCAACGATAAAGCAACTAGAAAAGTAAGATATTATCCAGGAGAAGAATTTTCGCGAGAAATTTATATGATAGAGAAAAACAAGGCGAAAATAGAGGGACGTGAACCTCGACTTAGAGCATTTGATTTCACATTATCTTGGGTGAAATGGAGACCTTCTCTAAAAGGCTCCCACACCTGTAAGACTGAGGCTCTTGAAATATTAGGTCTTGTACTATGCTTTGAGCAGCTTGCACCTTATTATGCAGCAACATTTCCTCGGTTTGTGAGTGGGGATATGGAGAAAATTCTATTGCACAGCGAAGGACCTCTCGATGTGCATACTAAGTCTTCTGGAGAAAAAGTATATTTTCGCAAAAGAGAAACACCTGGGGTTAAATTAGTATGGTCTATACCCCCGCAAAAAATCGAATTATTACCGAATAGTAATGCGGGGATTTGTCTAGCAGTGGATGAGAACTATTGCGATGAAGCTAAAGCGATTGTAGGTAAACTTCAACGTTTGGAGTGGTTATTTCGTAATGCAATCATACCTGAACACTATGAGAATTATCAGGCTGAATTAGTTGATCGTATTATTGCTTGTTATCAGGATTTTTCTGTTATAGAACCTGAAACAAAAACACCAATAACATCCAGTTTAGTTGATAGAGTGCTTTCATTCTTTAGCGTGCCTAGAAATTTGGAGCAAAAAAATTTACAAATAAAAATAATGAGGGCTAAGGATCTTTTTAATTCGCTATATATGGCCCTTGTTGACGGTTGGGAGATTGATACCATACTGCAACCAGAATCAGAGGTAATTAATAATTCATTATTGCCATCAGATAATCCTTTAGAAGCCTTAGTTACTTATCTTACAGAAGCTACGCAGAAAAAAATGTGTAGTATTATAGGTCGTACTTATTGCGAACCTGAGTTTTTGTCTGATAAAGAAATTGCATTAAATTAACATGAGTTTTGAATAAAACCTGAATATATCACTTCGATCCATTTTGGGCTAAGGAACGACTTTAGCCCTATCTCAAAGTACGAGCTCCAAGTCTTGAGTCAGAGTTTCGAGAACGTATTGAGATAGAGACTGGAACAAAAGAAGAGAGGGGTGTTCATCTTAAACATGAGAAAGCCATCTGTGGCCGCCTCTGAAGAAAAAAGCACACATTAATGCTCACATGCTTCAGCATGATAGTTTGCTGTGTGCTGTTTATCAAATATCGCTATTTTTAAATGAAATAAGCATTTGTTTCTGATTAAGCAGTCATTGCCTTAACACGAGCATTCAAACGACTTTTAACGCGAGCAGCTTTATTCTTGTGAATTAAGCCTTTTCCGGCAGCTTTGTCAATAACAGGTTGTGCTTTAGCATAAGCATTGGTAGCTGCTTCTTTATTACCTGATTCAACAGCTTTTAGTACATTTTTAACGTAAGTACGGAACATAGAACGTGCGCTGGCATTATGTTGACGCAGTTTTACGTTTTGGCGAGCACGTTTGATCGCTGATTTAATATTTGCCACTTAAAGATCTCCAGTCATTTCAGACACTACATAAAGCTGTGATTTTGCACAAGGAGCGCGAATTTGTCAATAGACTTTTTTCTCCAGTAGCGGCCAATATGAGATAGAGCAAAAGGATTTACTTATTTGATCATCATTACTAATCAACTGAAATATTGACAGACTCTATGTAACTATACCTATTTAGGTATATCATAAGACATCTTTTGTAAATTAATAGAATTATGTTAGTAACTAAAACCGATGTGATGATACCCAAACGACAAAGTTTGTTGCGTTCAACAACTTTAGTTTCATTAATGACTTTTATTTCTCGATTAATGGGTTTTGTGCGTGATATGGTTCTTGCTAATTTTTTTGGGGCTCAGGCAGGAATGGATGCATTTTTCGTTGCTTTTCGTATCCCTAATTTTATGCGCCGTCTTTTTGCTGAAGGGGCTTTTGCCCAAGCTTTTGTTCCGGTGCTTGCTGAATATCAAAAAACACGTTCTGCTGCGGATGTACGCATATTTATTGCTCGTATAGCAGGTTATCTAGGATCTATTCTTACTGTTGTAACAGTCCTGGGAATGGTTGCATCTCCGGTCATTATCTTTCTATTTGCTCCAGGTTTTAACCATGATAGCAGTCGTTCATTATTGGCTACAGAGATGTTGCGCATCACTTTTCCTTTTTTAATGCTCGTTTCTTTAACGGCCATGTCTGGGGCTGTATTAAATACTTATGGCTATTTCGCAGTGCCTGCATTCACGCCGGTATTGCTAAATATCTGTATGATCTTAGCTGCTTTTTATCTATGTCCCCATCTGCCTCAACCTGTTGTGGGGTTGGCATGGGGAGTATTGATTGCTGGTATTGTACAATTGCTATTTCAACTTCCTTTTTTATATCGGCGTACTTTGCTGGTAAGACCCCAAGTGGTTAGAAATGATCTTGGGGTCAATCGTGTGCTTAAATTGATGGTTCCTGCTTTATTCGGTGTCTCGATTGCGCAACTTAATTTGATGGTTGATAGTATTTTTGCTTCATTCCTAAAAGTAGGTAGTGTATCGTGGCTATACTACACGGATCGTTTAACCGATTTTCCTTTAGGTGTTTTTGGTGTAGCCATAGCAACGGTGATTCTACCGCATCTTTCCAGGCGTCATGCAGAGCAAAGCATTATTCAGTATTCACGAGCATTAGATTGGGGATTACGTTCTATTTTGTTAATAGGCATTCCTGCTGGTTTAGGTTTGTGTTTATTTTCTATGCCCTTAATCGTCAGTTGTTTTGCTTATGGCAAGTTTACATTAGCGGATGTGCTTCAAACGCAGAAAAGTTTAATTACATTAGCAGTAGGTGTTCCAGCATTTATGATGGTTAAAGTATTAGCGTCTGGCTTTTATGCTCAGCAAGATATTAGTACACCTGTTAAAATAGGAGCAATATCTATGGTAGTAAATACTATTTTGTGCTCTCTATTTGTTTGGCATTTTGCTCATGCAGGACTTACTTTAGCTTCGACATTGGCCGGTTATGTCAATTGTGGCTTGTTACTATTTTTACTGATTAGACGAGGTGTATTTCAGCCGTCTCCAGGTTGGTTGAAATACAGTGTACAATTAATGGGTGCTAATATTGCGATTAGCGTATACTTGACTCTAATGAATGGTACAGTTGAATATTGGTTAAGTTTTTCGCCAATAATGCGTTTGGGTTTATTGTCCGCGCATGTATTTGCTGCAGTAGTAATTTATTTATTGGTGTTAGGTTTGACTGGACTTAGACCTATTCACTTTCGTGGTCAGATGAAGGAATAAAGAAAAATGCATGCCCAATTATTTTATAATTCTCGCGGTGATCAAGCGATCCCTCTTTATTTAATTTCTCAAACCCAATGGGCGAATGGTATCGATTCATTAACGTTAGCAGAACGTAATGGGTTTGCTTTGAAACAATTTAAAGCAAAGATAGGTGATTATTATTTAGTTAATAATGCAGATGGTTTAATCGATAAGGCTTATATAGGTACGGGTAATGGGAATCAGGCATTGGCTTTAGCAAATGCTGCATTGCAATTGCCAGCTAATTGCTATGAGGTACAAGGACTTATAAGTCAGGAAGCAGCACTTTTTTGGGCATTAGCACAATATCGTTATGATCAATATAAAAAAAATGAGGTTCAGCCTCGAGTCTTACTCATCAAACCAGATGAATTACACAATCTGTTGGCTTTGGCAGATGCTCATTTTTTAGTGCGTGATTTAGTGAATAAGCCAACTTATGATTTAGGTCCTAAAGAAATGGCTAAGGTAGTTGAGCAATTGGCTAAAACTCATGGGGCAAAATTTAAACAATGGGTAGGTGATGAATTGCTTCATGAGAATTTCCCTGCCATACATGCTGTGGGGCGTGCTGCGATATCAGAGCCTCGTTTATTGTCTTTAACCTGGGGTAGTGAGGTTCACCCAAAAGTTACCTTGGTTGGAAAAGGTGTTTGTTTTGACACGGGCGGTTTAGACATTAAATCTGCTTACGGAATGCGTTTAATGAAAAAAGATATGGGTGGTGCTGCTCATGTAATTGGTCTAGCTCAGTGGATCATGACTCGGAGTCTACCTGTGCGTTTGCAAATGCTGATCCCTGCAGTCGAAAATGCAATTGGTCCTAATGCATTTAGACCTGGAGATGTACTAACCATGCGCAATGGTTTAACCGTAGAAGTACATAATACAGATGCTGAAGGACGTTTGATTTTGGCTGATGCTTTGGTGAAAGCCTGTGAAGATCAACCTGATTTATTAATTGATTTTGCTACCCTAACTGGAGCTGCTCGAGTTTCAGTAGGTACCGAAATATCCGCTTTATTTACTAATAATGAGCAATTAGCGGCTGATGTACTCGATGCATCGCTTAAAGTGATGGATCCATTGTGGCGCCTGCCTTTATTTTCTCCTTATGAAGAGTATCTCAAATCAAATATGGCGGATATGTCAAATGCATGCGATCACCCTTATGCTGGCGCTATTATTGCGAGTCTTTTTCTTCAGCGCTTCATAACAGAAGCGACTCCATGGTTGCATTTTGATATTATGGCCTGGAATGAAAAAAACAAACCCGGTAAACCAGAAGGTGGAGAAGTTATGGGATTGCGTGCGGTAGCGGAATATTTGTTACGAGTTTATGGATAAAGAACAAGGAGTTTTCATGTTAGTAACTTTTCATTCAGATGCTTATGAAAACATTGCTTATTTGGGTGATGTGGCTAAGCAATTACTGGTATTAATGGGACATAGCGGCACTATCCCTGGAGCTATCAAATCACATGATCTTTCAGAGGCATTAAGTCATTTGCAGCAAGGTCTCGCACAAGAGAAAATCACCAGCGTGCAAGAACAAGAAGACGATGAAGAAGAAAAAATTAGTTTGGCAAAACGTGCAATTCCTTTGATTAATTTATTAAAAGCCTCGATTAAAGAAAACTGTGATGTGTTGTGGAATGTTTAACATGTTGCGTTTACGGCAATATTATTTAATTTGATGCGTTAGTAGCTCGCAGCTTTTAGCTCGGTATTCCCTGTATTTTGCACGACCCAGCTCTTTCTCTGATTCAGTATTGATGACCAACTCAATTACCCGTTTAAATTGAGCATAAAAAGGAGGAATTTGAGGAGTGAGATTTAATAAAATATCATTAAATCCTCTAGGATTATTAGCACAACCGATTTGTATTGGTGGCGGCGGTTCAGGACCTTCACCTTGCAAGTTATGGGGAATAAAGCTGTCGTCCTTAAAGGTCCATAATAACTCATCGATTAATTCAGCATGCTCTTGGTTATTACAAAAAACATACACTCTATGTCCTCTGATATAGGCCTTTTCTAAAAGACGACAAGTAATTAACCAGCGAGCTTGGTTCTGGTCACTTTCTAGTAAGTAAAAATCAACGCGAATTGGTGGCATGGCGAATTAATTGAGTTAATAAAGGAACAGGTCTACCAGTAGCATTACGTTTTTTTCCACAAACCCATGCTGTACCAGCGATATCTAAATGAGCCCAGCGGTATTTTTCAGTGAATCGTGATAAGAAACATGCTGCAGTAATACTACTGGCCGTGCGATCAAAGTTCGCATTAATCATATCTGCTAAAGGACTCTCTATGGCATCTTGATAGTCCTCATCTAAGGGCATACGCCAGACGCGATCATTGCTTTCTTTAGCGGCTTCTCCAATGAGTTGCGCTAAATGCTCATCATTAGTCATAAAACCAGTGGCAACACTTCCTAAAGCAACAATAATTGCCCCAGTTAATGTAGCAATATCAATTACAAATTGGGGGTTAAAACGTTCAGCGTAAGTTAAGGCATCGGCCAGTACTAAACGACCTTCAGCATCAGTATTCAGAATTTCTACAGTTTGTCCTGACATACTAGTAACTATATCACCAGGTTTTATGGCTTTCCCGCTAATCATATTTTCTGTGCTAGCAATCAGTCCAACAACATTAATTGGAAGCTTAAGAAGAGCGCAGGCTTTAATTGTTCCTAAAACACTCGCGGCACCACACATATCATATTTCATTTCATCCATAGCATTTGCAGGTTTAATGGACATGCCACCAGAATCAAAGGTAATGCCTTTACCTACCAAGACAATAGGTGCAGCATCTCCAGCTCCTTTGTAGTGTATGTCAATAAGTCTTGGTGGTTGTTCTGAGCCTTGAGCTACAGCTAATAAAGCACCCATGCCATGTTGACGTAATTCATCCGGACCCATCACGGTGCACTTTATTGTTGAAGCAAATTTTTTTGCTAATTGTATTGCTTGCTCGCCTAGGTAAGTGGGCGTACAAATATTGGCAGGCATATTAGCAAGATTACGTGTGAATTCCACACCTTGCGCAATTGCTTGTCCTGTTTCTAATGCGTGTTTCGTGGCATTAGGCAGATAAAAACTAATAGATTGCAATGCATGAGGTATAGCATTTTTCTTTTTAAAATCGAGCAATTGATAGCATTGATTGTCGATGTGAACAAGCATTTGCTCTAGCTGCCAGTCTGCAGAATATTGAGTCAATTGCGGAAGGCACAAAGTTGCTGATTTGATACGTTGCTTTATTAAAGCATCGGTGATTTCAGCGAGCCTTTTTTTCAATAGATTGGGAGTAAATTTTTCTTTTTTACCGCATTGAATAAGTAAAAAACTGTGTCCCTCAAGATCCGTTTGCCAAACCGCATCGCCTGCGTCGGTAGCTTTTTGCGATAGTTTGGTAATCAAGCCATGGTGTTCTTTATCTAAAGATTGAGCAAATTCGGATAACTCGTCATCAGAAAAAATACCAAGTACAAGACATTCACTAATCAACAAAGAAGGCTTTGCGGTTAATCCGAAATGCATTGTTCACTCCTATGTAATCCTTTTAGAAAAAGCAATTGAATTTTAAGTTAAGAATTAAGCTTACGTGTCAATTTGCCGGGAAACGACGCTATTCTTTATCTTAATTGCAGTGAACATTAATTTCTCATTACGGTTCAATGGCTTTTTCTAGAATAATGAAATTGCTTAAGTTAACAGCTTGGTTTTAACTTAAGTTAAATTTATGCCTATTCTACCTAAATTACTTCAGTATTTAAACGGGCATTTTGCAATCATTAGTCAATGGCTCAACGGGTACTATCACTTGTACATTAATGCCTTTTATGGTTGGGCTGTTCAGAGCTTTTTGTAGGTATTCTACTAAAGGAATATCCACTATTTTGCCATATTCTGATGATGCTTCTCTATAATACAATTGACCGTGATCACGCACGGCAAAGCCTAAATGAGAAATAGTTAATGCTGTGCCAATTTTTTCTCGTAGATCCCAGTTGGGTCTTACTATTTCAATGATGGCTCCCTGTGGAATTTGAGCAAATAAATACATATCCGGTTGATTTTTTTCTGGGAATAATGCGCTAAAGGGTAAATAAGGAACTTTTTCGGTGGCAATTTCTAATTTTGCTCCTTTTTCTTTCAATTCAACCAGTCGTGCTTTCTGTGTTTCCATATCTGCATTCTGTAATCTAATTGTTTTTATTGTTTTATGAGCATACCAGTTAGGTTTGTCAATTTGTGCGGTAGCGAATTGAGCTACTGGACGCTGTTGTTTGTCTTTAATCGACAGAGTGATGTCTTTAAATATCTTAGCTTGTTGATGTGTTTGATTCCAATCTAAACCCGTAAAATGCAGTCGTTGGATGTAAGATACTTTACCATTCCGATAACGCATCTGATCGATGCATTGTTGAAAAGATGGTAAGGAGTTTGCTAAAGCTAAAGAAATTACTGTATTGACATAGGTATCGCAATCAAATCCATCTACTCGATATTGGGGAAATTGATCGTATCGCGCTTTAGCTCCTTCTCCCAAAGGGCCCAGTTGGTAAGGCACACCAAGAAATTGTTTACTAATCCAATTGATTCGTTGTGGCATGGAACTATTCGGCATGCTGTTCAGCTTATGATATAGTTTCTCTATCGATACATTGGTTTGTTTTTTTGAAGTGTCAGAATCAGAGGTACAGCTGGAAACGCCAGCGATAACACTGGATGCAAAAGCTAAATTTTTTAAGGAAGTTATCAAATATTTCATGAAGAATGTCCTACAGTCTGCACTAAACATAAACGCTATGGTAACCTCTTATATGAGCAGGAGCAAGTATGTTGAATATAATATGGCTTGGAATGATATTGACCTCAGTTATTGTAGGTATTATTGAAGGACGTATCGATGAGGTTGTACTTGCAGTGACTGGCTCAGCAAAACTTGGTTTTGAAATTGCTTTGGCTTTAGTCGGTATTATGTGTTTATGGCTTGGCATTATGTCTATAGCCACTGAATCAGGTTTAATGCATGTATTGGGCAAGGTGCTACGTCCTGTTTTAAGGCGTTTATTTCCTGAAATTCCCCCAGAACATCCTGCAATGGGCGCGATTGCAATGAATATTGCGGCAAATATGTTAGGACTTGCAAATGCAGCAACACCATTTGGTTTGCAAGCAATGAAGGAGCTGCAGACACTGAATCAGCATGCCAAAATTGCTACTAATTCAATGTGTACTTTTTTGGCGATCAATACGTCCAGCGTGCAGTTAATTCCCGCCACAGCAATTGCCTATCTTGCAGCAAATGGCAGCACCAATCCGAGCAGCGTTGTATTTAGCTCTTTAATTGCAACAATTCTATCGACCTTTGTTGCAATTATTGCGGTAAAACAATTTGCTAAATTGCCACTGTTTCGAGTTAAACAGGGAGACAGCTTATGAGCATGTTAGCGAATCAATTATCTAATGGAATACTTTTACTTTTTGTTGTCGGTATCCCCCTTTATGCAGCAGTAGTAAAAAAAATCAATGTATTTGATGCGTTTATTATTGGAGCCAAACAAGGTTTTGATACAGTGTTAAGTATCGTACCTTTTTTAATCGCGATGATGGTTGCTATAGGCATGTTACGCGCTTCAGGTTTTTTTACCTTAATGGAACAGCTTCTTGCACCTATAATGACAAAGATTGGCATGCCTCCCGAAGTATTACCTTTAGCACTAATTAGACCTTTTTCTGGAGGTGCTTCAACAGGAATTATGGCTGAGCTGATTCATCAATACGGTGGCAACTCATTGATTGCCAAAACTGCAGCCACCATGATGGGAAGCACAGAAACCACATTTTATGTGATCGCTGTATATTTTGGTTCAGTTGGCATTCGCCATACACGACACGCTATTCCGGCAGGGTTACTGGCAGATTTAGCCGGCATTATCGCTTCTGTAATTATTTGCCGATATTTGTTTGCATGATCAGTTAACTAGGGTAGGAGTCTAGCCAACCTTATTATTTTTTTTCTTGCTCTTACTGGCATAACTTGCTTCTTCGACTAATTTCAAACGAGAGAATAAAGCATATGTTTTTGTTTTAAATGAAGCCATTTCACGTGCAGGCACAGGAGAAGCGGTTGGTAAGTAAGTTGTGGTGGGGTTTTTAGGTTCATCGCGAACATGAAGTTCATAATGACAATGAGGACCTGTAGCAAGACCTGTTTGGCCTACATAACCAATTACTTGTCCTCGTCGTACCCGACTACCTTTGGATAAACCTTTCTGAAATCTGAGCATGTGACCATAGACGGTACTGTAGATTTTATCATGCTTAATTTCAATCATGTTACCGTATCCATTGTGACGTCCGATGGTTTTAATAATTCCATCACCTGTTGCCTGAATAGGAGTACCAATTGGTGCTGCTAAATCAATTCCTTTATGGGCCCTTCGATAATGTAATATGGGATGATACCTCGATGCAGTAAAAGTCGAACTGATATGGCTAAATTTAATAGGATAACGTGAAAATGCTTTTTTAAAGCTTTCTCCTTTCGGGGTATAATAATCACGAGTTCCATTGGTACTAATATGACGCACTGCTTGCGCTGTTTTATTACGGCTAGTATAACTTACAGCAACGAGATCACCAATTCCTACCATTTTGTCTTTTACATATTGAGCTTCGTAAATAAGAGAAAAACGATCTCCAGAGTGAACGCCATGGGCAAAATCAACTTGCTTACTTAAAATCGTAGTCATCTGATGAATTAATTTACTGGGAATACCTGAGCGTTGCGCCGTAAGATAAAGCGATCCATCAACAACAGCTGTGACATAACGCTCTTGATTAGTTACTTTCTTAGAGTCTATTTGGGTTTTATAAACAGCTCCATCTCTATAAACTGTTAGGGTTTGAATATCATTCATAGGAATGATGAGTTTCTCCAATTTCTTTTTATTGATCAAAAATTGAAATTCCTGATTTGGCTTTATTGAAGTAAGAATTTTTGCATGGGGATTCTTATAAGTAATTAAATGTAAATTTTGCGCTGATAATCCAAGACGATGAAATATAGAGGCCATCGAATCACCCGATCGTGATTTAATAGTTTGCCATTCATTATCTTTGGGTTTTTTTACAGTTTTAATGGCTTTACTTATTATAATTTTTTCAATTGACTGCTCTGTTTTGTCGGTTGAAACTGTTGTAATCAGTTTATTCTCTGGTAAGGTTTTCTCTGCAGTGATTACTTTTTCTTCTTTAATTTTTTGCTCTACTACTTTCGCTATCTCTTGAGTGTCTATAGACGGTGTTTGCTGCGTCATTGTTTCTTTTTCTTGCTTGGGTAATGAAATAGATTGACGAGTTAAGCGATTATGATCATGATGTGAAAAGTTCTTCACGAGCACGTAAGGAAGCGAAAGGGCAATAATTAATGCAAAGCCCATTAATAATTTTGATGGATTACCAGATTGTCGTGTTCGATTATAAGGTTTTTTATCCATTGTTTGCCTATATGTTGTCATCCTCAAGAATGCATTATTTGCATTTATTTAATTTTGGGTGACAAATTATTTTAAATCACCTGTTGGGTATAGCAGGAAATTGCCAACCGGGCTAAGATACTCGGTGTAAGAAGATAGGTCAATCATTTATAAAGGTTTTGATGTCATGATAGTTGAAGATTCAGTTTGCTCCGAATTAATGCGAGGTTGTGAAGAGGTACTTCCTCAACAGGAATTAGAGAAAAAACTCCAAAAAAATATTCCTTTAAAAATAAAGGCAGGTTTTGATCCTACAGCCCCTGATTTGCATTTAGGACATACTGTATTACTTAATAAATTAAGACAATTTCAACAGTTTGGTCATGAAGTTATTTTTTTAATCGGTGATTTTACGGCAATAATTGGTGATCCCACGGGAAAAAATGTAACCCGTTTGCCTTTAAGTAAAGAGACTGTGTTGGAAAATGCGAGAACCTATCAAGAACAAGTTTTTAAAATATTGGATCCGCAAAAAACACGTATTGTTTTTAATTCACAATGGCTTGGCAAGTTTAGTGCAGTGGATCTAATTCGGCTAGCGGCAACACATACTGTTGCACGTATGTTAGAACGTGATGATTTTAACAATCGCTATGCTTCAGGCCAACCGATTGCCATTCATGAATTCTTATATCCTTTATTACAAGGTTATGATTCAGTAGAATTGAAGGCGGATGTAGAATTTGGCGGAACAGATCAGAAATTCAACTTATTAATGGGACGAGAGTTACAAAAGCATTATGGTTTAGAACCACAAGTAATTATGATGACTCCGTTAATTGAAGGATTGGACGGTGTTAAGAAGATGTCTAAGTCTTTGAACAATTATATAGGCATTAATGAACCTGCTGCAGAAATGTTTGGTAAAATAATGTCTATTTCTGATGAGTTGATGTGGCGCTATATTAATTTATTAAGTTTTAAAACAGGAAATGAACTACACAATTTAAAGAATTCTGTAGTCCAAGGAGCAAATCCCAGAGACATTAAAATTGATTTTGCTAAAGAGATTGTTTCTCGTTTCCACACTCAAGCAGAAGCAGAACAAGCTCATAAGAAGTTTATTGAGCGTTTTCAGAAAGGTATTATTCCTGAAGATTTGGAAGAAATATCAATAACAAGTAAAGAACCTCTTCCACTAGCTCAATTATTAAAGCAAATGAACTTAACCCAAAGTACTTCTGAATCTATTCGTATGGTTAAGCAGGGTGCTGTCAAAGTAGATAGCGAGAAAGTTGAAGACCCAACCTTAATATTACCTGCAGGAAACACTTATATAGTACAAGTAGGAAAACGTAGAATGGCAAAGTTACATTTGCAATAAGCACTGCGTTTTTAATTTTTTAAAAAAACTGCAGAAAGGGTTTGACAAGGGAAGTGAAATGAGTAGAATACGCAGCACGCCTTGAGGGCAAATTCATTAAGAAGAGAGAAGACAAACTGTGTGGGCACTTTGTTGAATGAAG
>NZ_JBAQZB010000025.1:0-1952 GCF_049790535.1 Legionella sp. | reverse complement strand
ATCAGCTCGACAATGCAGGTGGACGTGATTTTATTGCAATTGTGTTACAATATTTATTAGAACGCGGTGAATTAAGTGACAAAGAAGCCTTTTTTAAGTTAATTGACACCCAAATATCACATGAAGTTGGAGAAAAAATTATGAGTCTAGCGGAACAGCTAAAAGAAGAAGGTCGAGAAGAAGGTCGAGAAGAAGGTCGAGAAAAAGGCCGAATTGAAAAAGAAAGAGAAATTGCAAAGCGTATGCTTGATGAAGGTGCCGATCTTACATTCGTAGCCAAAGTAACAGGTTTATCACTTGATAAAATCAAGGTATTACAAAAACACTAAACTTAATTCTTAAAAAATTTTAATCCTGGAGAATTTATTATATTCCAGAAGAGGCATAATTCTGAATTGACATACTCAATTCTCTTGCAAACCATAAATTTCCTGGCAGTTAGAGCTCTCAACTAATTTTAGATAAGGTACTTTTTTCACAACAAATTTAACCTATTTTTTTGCATGACAGCATAAGTCCCGGAGCGCTAGGCCTAATAAAGAAATTTCATGAAGATCAAGAGGGCTTGGCATTTATAAAATCAATCGTAATATTAATAACGAACATGATAAGCAAGAAAAAAACAATGCTAAAAACGGATTCAAAATATTTTTCATTCTTTGTCCTTTATATAATGTAGTTACTTTTTAATAAGACCTAACAAGTAATATCTTTTCCATTCACAGCAAGTCAATCACTGCCACCAATAAAAGACATATTGCCAATTGAAAATGTAGAACCTTAATTATGGGAATGGTGTTAAACGTTAAAGAGATTAATTTTATCGTTGACTACATTAACTACACTTATTACATACGGTCTGATTATTTATGTTAAAGGATCTTTTATATTGTAGTATTTAAAGTATTCAATGATATGCTGTTAATGGAATATAAAGTATTGCTATACTTTTTAAATCTCAATTCACATGGAATTAATTATGCCAGTTTCTTTGAGTAGAATAAATGCATTAATAAGCTCTGGTTATAAATATCATTTTAACAACGATATATATATCAATAAGACGGATAAAGTAATTATTAGTAAAGAAGCAATTGAAGACCATGATGATAATTGGTTGGATATACAATTAAAAGCTTGCAATGGGAATAATTGGCATTTTATTTTTACTGATGAAAATGAAAGCCCGAGTAACGTAGTAAAAAATAAAATTCTAAAAGATTTAGGATTAATATAGGTATTTTAATATGGATATTGAAAGCCAATTACAGTTGGACTATCTAAAGATAGCTAATTGTTACGGCTCGCAATCATAAATAAAATCACTCGACCCGCAAACAGAGTTCTAATTTGACCCAAATTAAATGCGACTATAATTCATCTTCATGGTCTGAATTTCTTGACCCACTATAGCCCATAATATAAAGACTTGACTAAAAGGACTGCAAAATGAATATTGATGATAAAAAAGGAACCCAAGTAAAAACTGGAGAAAAATATCTATTTGAAGGTTATTGGGTTCATAAGGATCTATCTGACCCTAACCCTCTTTATTACATTGATGTTCTAGAGGGAGTACCAGAGTACCATGGGAAAAGAGCTATATTTGTATATTATGGTATGCAGAAACCCACTAAAGAAGAAATGGATGAGTTAATTAAAAATAGCCCGCCCTATCCTTAAATTGATGGGACATTCCATTGTCTCCCAAATACCAACTACTAAACGTCCAGTAAATCTGGAGCATGAACAAGTTTATCTTTATCTATACGCGATAACTTTTTAATAGAACGCTCCACTTTCATTGCTTGTAATTTACCTTCTCTGATTTCCCAAAACTGAGCAATTTTTAGTGGCTTAAAACTACGTGTGTATTTACATCTTCCCGTACCATTAACATGAGAGAAATAACGCTTTTCAAGATTATTTGTATAACCTGTATAATAAGTATT
>NZ_JBAQZB010000024.1:0-24732 GCF_049790535.1 Legionella sp. | reverse complement strand
TGCACTCTTCATTCAACAAAGTGCCCACACAGTTTGTCTTCTCTCTTCTTAATGAATTTGCCCTCAAGGCGTGCTGCGTATTCTACTCATTTCACTTCCCTTGTCAAACCCTTTCTGCAGTTTTTTTTGATTATTTTTATTTACTTATTTACTTCCATCCATATCGATTTCTTCTAAATCATGTTGAATTTATTTTAAACTTAATTGTAGATTGTAGCTGAGAAGTATTAATAACTATTTAAGAGACTTACTTAATCCGTTCATATACAAAAAATGTCATGTCGTATTGGTTTTTTTCGTCATGCTGGCGAAATTCTTCATTAACACAATACCATATCTCCTCATTAATTTTTGGAAAAAATACATCTGCAGTAAATTGATGGTGTATACGTGTTATATAAAGACGTGTTGATTTGTTAATTATTTCATTAAAAAGTTGCGCACCACCAATAATTATAATTTCTGAATTTTTATTAGTTTGCTGTAATGCTATTTCCAAAGAATCATAAAGAAGTACTCCTTCAATTGAGGGATTAGAACGACTTAATACTATATTTAAACGACCTGGCAATGGATGCCCTATAGACTCAAATGTTTTGCGGCCCATTATTATAGGCTTACCCATAGTAATTGCTTTAAAATGTTGCAGATCCGCAGGTAGGTGACAAAGCAATTGATTATTAACGCCTAATCCATCTGCCTCATCAATTGCAGCAATTAAACTAATGATAGTCACGATTGAGACCTGATAAAAGCCATTTTTTTAGCTATCTCTACTGCGGCTAACATGGATCCTGGATTCAGTAAATTTTTACCAGCCAATTCCAATGCAGTTCCATGATCAACAGAAGTACGAATTATAGGTAATCCTAAAGTTACATTAACAGCTTCATTAAAACCCGCGTATTTAAGTACCGGTAATCCCTGATCGTGATACATTGCAACATAAGCATCGCAGTCTTTTAAATGATCTTTAATAAAGAGAGTATCTGCAGGCATGGGCCCTTGCACATCAAGACCTTGATTTTGTAAAGTAATTAAGGCAGGTATAACCACGTTTATTTCTTCTCGTCCTAGATAGCCAGATTCTCCAGCATGCGGATTTAACCCAGCAACTTTAATGCGTGGTTTGACAATACCAAAATCTCTTATTAGTGATTGCTGTAACTGAGTAATTACTCGTATAATTAAGTCAGAAGTAATAGCGTCAGGAACCATTTTTAAAGGCAGGTGCGTTGTCACCAATGCAACTTTCATTAGCGTACAGGCAAGCATCATAACCACAGTTTCTGCTTGATAGAGATCGGCAAAAAACTCAGTATGCCCTGTAAATGCAATATTTGCTGCATTGATATTAGCTTTATGGACCGGAGCTGTAACTAGTGCGGAAAACTCTCCACTAGCACATAGTTCTGCTGCTTTACTCAATAATTTGATCACATAAGAAGCATTTTTTGGATTGAGCTGACCGCTAACCACTGCAGTGTTACATTCTACAGGTAGTATGAATAAACATCCTGGTTTGAATTTAATTACTTGTCCACTTTTATATTCTTTAAAATTAATGGCACGTTTTAATTCTTTTGCACGAGACTCCAATAGTGCTTGATCACCTAAAATTACCAAAGGATAATCATAATCGGCAAGAGCCAAGCACAGATCTGGACCAATTCCAGCTGGTTCACCACTACTAATCAGCAATGGCTTCATGCTAAATCCTTTTCAACAATATTAACATATGCGTCTGTACGAATATGTTGTTGCCAATTTTGCACTGCTTCAGCAAATTTACGTTGATGTAAAAATTGTCGGACTTGCTGTTTTTTAAATACAGTAGAATCGTCTTGTTGTTTACGACCTAAGACTTCGATTATATGCCAGCCAAATTGTGTTTTCACCGGTGAACTAACTTGATTTAAAGGGAGTTGATTCATCATTTTTTCAAACTCTGGTACAAGCTCACCTGGAGTAACCCAACCCAAATCCCCCCCTTTAACCGCGCTATTTACATCTAAAGAGTGTCGTTTCGCCATTTTTGCAAAATCTTTACCGGCTTTTAATTGTTGATAAATGTTATTTACTTGCTTTTTAACATCTTCGGGAAGCATGTTGGCATCAGGCTTTAAAAGAATATGTCGAACATGAGTTAAAGTAACGAGATGATGTTGTTCACCCTTAATCGCTATTAATTTGATCAATTGAAATCCATTACCCGCACGCAAAGGACCGACAACCTGACCAACTTTCATATTTATTACTTCTTTAGCAAAAAGTTCAGGCAATTCTGCTAAATGTTTTTCGCCTAAATCACCGCCTTCCAGTGCTAAATCACTACTGGATTTTTCTATAACTAAACGGCTAAAATCAGCACCTTTTTTAATGCTGTTCAATAAACGATCTGCATTGACTTTCGCTTTTCTTATTTGCTCTGGAGTTGATTCATCGTTTAAAAGAATCACTATATTTTGAAGATGATAGGTTAAACTACTACGATCGATTGGCAGATCATCGCCACTTTTCAAATATTGCTCTACTTGCTCATTTGTGATCATTACATCTCGACCTACCGCTTTTTGTTGTAAGTTAGCAAGAAGCATTTCCTTACGAATATTTTCACGGTATTCATTCCATTCCATGCCTTGTCTGATAATTTCTTCACGCATTTGCGATAAGGTGGCATGATTAGCAGCAGCAATTCGTTCAATTGCTTGTGTTAATTCAGCATCGTCAATGGTAATCCCATGCTCCTTAGCCATTTGCATTTGCAGATCAACATCAATTAAATGTTGCAATACTTGTTTGCGTAGAACAGAATCTGGAGGAAGTTGTATTCTCTGAGCAAGAAGCTGCTTTTTAGTAATAGTAACTTGCTTGTCAAGTTCACTTGAAGTAATTACTCCATTGTTTACCATAGCAACGACTCTATCTAATAGTTGTTTTGCCTGGGCCCCACTAACCGCTGTAAGCAATAAGCAAATGAGCGCTATTCTTTTATACATGCCTTAATCCTTATTTAACTTTTTTCGAACCATCTGTATGCGATCCTTAAGATATACCTATTCTACTTTAAAACATAATCTAACCTTTAAATTTACATGACACTAAGATATTTTTAATCAAAATACAAGCAACTTTGTTTAATTTTTATCATCCCTAAATGCCATCATAATTAACTTAGTGAAATGGATCATTATAGCCAGGGATATAGGTACGCAGTATACCGCTTGGATCACTATTTGCCACAGATCCTAAGCCTTTTAACACTATTTGCAAGTAGACATTATTGTTATATTGTGGTTCATAAGATGCTGTTAAATTTTTAAAGGCTCTTCCACCTAAAATCCGTATTGCCCAACAACAATTGTCATATTGCATGCCCAACATCGACATCATACTGTACCTTTTACTAATGTTTTGACTGTACGCGCCGATGGTGCTCCATTTTTCATTCAAAGGTAAAGAAAAGGCGACTATTGCTTGGTGCAACGCATTATTTGTGGCACCATTATTCCTAACAGCAGTAACATCCCCATTCACCAAATATGAGTATCCAAAATTAATGATTGAATTTGCAGCGGGCTGATAATGCAAATTTATATTGCCATTATTAGTCGCTGAAGTTGCAGGATCCCATATATAATCGCCAGTGATTTCCCAAACAGAATTCAGATGATAGACTGCCCTTGAGGCAATAGGCGAAGTAGCAGCAAAAGGAGAAAGCTGTCCTATCTCATAAGGATTAGAAAAGCACGGACCAGTTAGACTCCTACATAACTGTACTCGTCTGGAGGTAAAATACTTTATTTGGCCAATAGAAAAATTAGCGAGTTCCGTACCTGTTTGTTCTGATAACCAACGAGTAGTAATCGCATAAGTTAATTGATTAGCATCACCAATTCTATCAAACCCAGAAAAACGATTTGTTCTAAAAAGCTGATCGACGTTGAATATCATGTTGGCTGTATCATAGATTGGGATAGCACTTTGATCTTGATACGGAACACGCAAATAAAAAACGCTTGGTTCTAAAGTTTGGGTATACGAATCCTTCATAAAATTAAAATTTCTTTCAAAAAATAATTCACCTCGTACTGAATAGCGCGGAATAAAGCGGTTGTAATCAACATACTTTGGATTCAAATTATTGTTGACTTCATAATAATTTTCTACAAACTCTACAGATGGAGTTATGTATCCCCACGTTTTACGCAGTGGAAAAGAAAGTTCGGGGTTAAAATGTAGCCTTGGGCCCTGTGGCATTCCAATTTGCGCTCCCCATTTAGTACTAGGCCAAAAAAACTGATCATATTGCCCAAGAACATTTAAATTAGCACGTGCGGGTAAATCAAAATAATAACCGCGTGCCAAAAGTTGTGGCAAGCGTTCATACTGATCAATAATTGGCACCTCATTAACTGGATGCAACGTTTGGTAACTTTGAGCCATACCTTTAAAAACCCAATTTTCTGTGGTGTATGTCATGTCAGCCTGACGTAATAATTGCCTTTGGGTGATTAACGCTAAATTAGTACTAAAATCCTGAAAATAATAATCATCGGAAACTTGTTGTACGTTTACATTAAAGCGTAAATTAGGAGTAAACTCTGTTCTCGCCAAAATCCCTAAAGACCAACGGTTTGTAGAATTATCTTTAAGATGAGGAAATAGTTCTTCGTTATTATGCAAAAAATTACGATAAGCAGCATCATCAGGCAAAAAAGTTCCATTAATTACACCATAACTATTAGCTGATAAATAACGATACTCACCTCCCATCATTACACCACGCTCAGTATAAACATGAGGAATTAATGTCAAATCATAATTAGGTGCTAAATTCAAATAATAAGGCAGTCCCAAATCAAATCCACCCGTATTGGAATAACCACCTACTGGCATTAGAAAACCTGATTTGCGCTTTTTACTCGTAGGAAAACTTAAATAAGGTGTATAAAGAAGAGGCCATTCATGAATACGAAGTTTAACATCCCGAGCCACACCGATGGCTTTTTTATTATCAATGTAGATTGATTTCGCTTCTAGATCCCAGGTTTTATCTTGTGGTGCGCATGTTGTATAAGTTGCACGACGTAATAAATAATCTGAATTTGCTAATTTTTTCAATAAGTTAGCTCGACCCCATGCAGGTAATAAGGCATGCTTTTTATTCGTGTTAAATCGATAAAGCACGTCTTCTGTTTGTCCTGACTTATTATGTGGATTAATGATTGCTTTTCTAGCAATCACTAATTTATCTGGCTCTAAATAATGAACTTCTCCTAAAAATTCAATTTTTGTAATTTGCTTACTAATAGGATCGCGATAAACATATGCCGTTTGGGCATTAACTATTCGGTGCGTTTGCTGAATTTCCACATGACCGGACAAAATTGACGGTTTATTTTGATAAAAAAAAGCTTTATCTGCCATAATCCGTAACTCATCCACAGTGGCAAGAGGCGCTACGGTAATAGGTTGGTAAGATCCCAAACAAATAGGAGAACTTTGATCTGCTTTCCAGCCCAAACATTGGGCAAATCTAGCTCTTATTGCATCTGTTAAATCAACATCACGAGCAAGAACACAAGCATGTACTGGCTCATTAATCACAGGATCAGCATAAGCCCAAGTGTGATAAATCACCAACAGCGAAGTAAGAGCCATTGTCACACTACCCATCAGGAACCATTTTACTGAAATCTTGTTCACAAGTAATAAAATGCCTTATTATGCACTTAACAGAAATAATGGCAGAAAGTATATCATGCATGAAAGAGAAAACGCACTGGAAGAATGGCTTGTTCAGACGATAAAACAACACGACATTGTTATAACACCTTTGGCGGGAGACGCAAGTTTTAGAAGATATTTTCGCGTCCACTACAGTGGTTTAACTTCCGTGGTTATGGATGCTCCTCCTGATAAGGAAGATCTGAATTCTTTTATACATGTTGCTCAAACTTTGGAGCATGCTGATGTTTATACACCCAAAATACTTGCCGCAAATCTACAACAAGGCTTTTTGTTATTAAGCGATCTAGGGGATAAGCTTCTTTTAAATTCACTTCATACTGAAACAGCTAATAATTATTATCAACAAGCTATAAATACTCTACTTAAAATCCAATCATGCACGATTAACGATCCAATGCTTGCTTCATTTGATCATGCATTTACAATGAAAGAAATGACATTATGCTCAGAGTGGTTTCTCAAAACCTATCTCGCATTAGATCTTACTCATGAAGAAACTACGTTACTGCACCAGACGATGGAATGGATCGCCGCTGAAATCACGCAGCAACCATTAACATTTATTCACCGTGATTACCATTCACGTAATTTAATGCTAATCAATGATGAGAGAAAATTAGGTGTAATTGATTTTCAAGATGCCATGCATGGGCCAATTACTTATGATTTGGTTTCTTTACTCAAAGATTGCTACATATCCTGGCCACGAACAAAGGTTTTAGAATGGGTGGAGTTTTTTTATATTCAAAGTGCTTTAGCCAATAATTATTCTCTAGCAGAATTTATTCGTGCTTTTGATTTATGTGGGTTACAAAGACATTTAAAAGTTTTAGGTATCTTTTCTCGTCTGCATTTACGCGATAATAAATCTGTATATCTTAAAAGTTTACCTGTAACTTTGAAATATGTCCTTGAATGTACAGAAATTTACGAAGAGCTTCATCCGTTATTTCACTTTTTACAAATGCGAGTTTATTTACCATGAATACTGCTATGATTTTGGCTGCAGGGCGTGGTGAACGTCTAAAGCCATTGACAGAAATAACACCTAAAGCCCTGTGCATTATCAAAGGAAAACCATTAATTGAGCATCATGTTGTTAATTTAGCAAAGGCAGGTTTTGAGCGAATAATAATTAATCATGCCTATCTTGGGGGAAAAATTCGCCAACATTTGGGTAATGGAAGCCAGTGGGGAATTGAAATTTGTTATTCTCCCGAACCACCTGGAGGATTGGAAACAGGCGGTGGAATCGTAAACGCCTTACCACTTTTAGGAGACCAACCATTTATTACCATCAATGCAGATATTTATACTGATTTTAATTTCGCCCAACTCCCAACTCCAGAAAAGGATTCGCTTCATGTCATTCTGGTTAATAAAAATCAGGAATTAAAACATTATGGAGATTTTGGTTTAATAAATCAAAAACAATTAACTAATGCCAATCCAGAATATACTTTTGCCGGTATCTGTTGTTATGACCCTCAAGTATTTGCTGGTTGTAAACAGGGGCGCTATTCTGTTGCTCCTTTAATTAGACACTATGCGAAGAAGAACAAAGTTACTGCCAGTATTCACAGGGGTCTCTGGTTTGATATAGGCTCTCTTGAACGCTTGCAAGCAGCTAACAACTACACTATTTCTTACACTGCATCTATGAAGAGGGAGTAGTTGGTTTAGGTGTTTCTTCTGATGCAACTTCAGTTGCCTGCTTTGCAGATACCTGTGTCACTTCTTTAATGGCAGCATCAACGTCATATTGTGCTTGTGCCTCTTTTTGTTCCTCTGGATACTCACGTGGATTCATTACTGCATGAATCCCTTTTTCCGCCATAAATTCTTGCAGTCCACCCTCAGCCATTAAATTTTTAACAACATTTGCATTAATGCGGGTATTTTCATTTTGTGTCGTGTCATTGACATTGTATAAATAACCACCTTTTATTATATAATCTTTGCTTGCCAGCCATGCATTAAATAACATATCCAAAGAGGCTACTGAATCTGAATCTAGTACCTCATTGTTAGAAGAATAACCACGCACATAGTGTCCATTTTCGCTAAGCGCATAGTCTAGTTTCACCTCGGTTAACTTACCTACTAACTCTTTAGCAGCAGAGGCCGCCATATTTTTCTGCATATTTATTAAGCTTGAAGCTTCAACATATTGGCCTGACCAAGGTTGGTTAGTAACAGTCAGTTTGAATTTATCATACTCAACAAATTTTTCTATTGCGGAAATAATATTCTTTTTTAATTCAGGAGACTTATTTAAAAACTTTGCATTATCCGCTAAGTCCTTAACTCGAAAAGCAAGGTATTCAGCTCCCTCAATTGTGGACCCGGCCATTTCCATTGCGCTTTTAATTTCATTAGTAGAAGGAAATCGGGATAATGGCACTGTTGATTTATTCATAATCGACTCTCTTAAACAAAGACGTTTACTATTGAACTAAATTATAGCAAAAATGATGTCGTTTTACTGCCCCTTAGTGTTGGTTTTCATAAACGGGGATTTAATCTCATCAATTACTGAACTAAAGCTACTGTTCTTCATTGAATCAAAAGTAAATTCATCCACTAGAATAGCATCCCAGCGAGCTGCCTCTACAGCAAGCAAATCCTCCATTTCTTGTTGGGTTAATTCATTTTTTTCTATTTTTTCTTGTAATTTGCTACTTAAACGACCAAATTTAACTTTCTTTAAATCATTTACTTTTTTGGACAGAACATCATGTTCAATAATCAATTGTAATGCGTGTTCCATGCGATCTATAGGTTGCTTTGGATCATCACTTAAATAAAGTAATTTCTTTAAACGATTACGAAAATGGTTATTAGTAGTCATTAAATGAGCTAATTGTCGATCTAGTTTATCTGTTGGATAACGCATGGTTTGTCCGAAAGGAAATATGATGATACGTATTAAAAAACCTAAAAACCTAGATGGAAAGTTATGACATAGTGCTATCATTGATTTTTGTGTATGATAAAAGCAATAAGTAACGGCCCATTTTGCATGTAACTGCTCGTCAGGATTATCTTCATTTAACTGCACACTACGCAATGCAGCCATTGCCATGTAAAGATAAGATAGTCCATCAGCAAGTCGAGCTGATAAACGTTCTCGACGTTTTAGATCGCCACCTAAATAAATTAACGAAAAATCAGCGAGCCAAGCAAAAGCATGACTTAAACGAGTCAAACGCTTATATTCGCTTTTCATTACATTCTTAGGCACCCTAATAAATAAACCACCAGTCCAGGCAGAACAAATTGCTTTGGCAAAATTTTGCATGAAATAATGAATATGCTTCCAAATGATGTCTCTAAATCCAACTTTGTCCTGATTAGCCACTGCATAAAATTCATCACGTATAAAAGGATGACATGCCATGGAACCCTGGCCAAAAATTAACAGGTTTCGTGACATCACATTCGCTCCCTCTACCGTAATAGAAATAGGAATTCCTTGATACAAATTAGTCAAATAGTTACGAGGACCAACCACTACACCTCGTCCTGCATGCACATCCATAGTATTATTAATCACTATTCTTGCTAATTCGGTATTAAAATATTTAGTAATTGCTGAAGCGACTGAGGGCTTTTTGTGCTCATTAACTGCGGCAACGGTCAATAACCTAGTGGCATTTATTAAGTAACTTAAACCAGCAATTTCGGCAAGTTTTTCTTCGACACCTTCAAATTGTCCAATTTCTACATTAAATTGACGGCCAATACGTGCAAATGCCCCAGCAGTTAAATAAGAAACGCCAGAAGATCCTGCCCCCATGGCAGGTAAAGAAATTGAACGACCGATTGATAAACATTCAACCAACATTTGCCAACCACCACCTATTTTTTTTTGTCCACCTATTACAGCTGTAATAGGAACAAAAATATTTTTTCCACGAATAGTACCATTCATAAAAGGTTGTTCAGCGGGGAGATGGCGA
Organism: Legionella sp.; assembly: GCF_049790535.1. Lineage (GTDB taxonomy): Bacteria > Pseudomonadota > Gammaproteobacteria > Legionellales > Legionellaceae > Legionella. Next base: position 15,016 of record NZ_JBAQZB010000024.1, on the reverse strand, counting down.
TTCCCAATTTCCAGATTTTTAGTGTCTCGAGGTACCAAGACACAAGTAATCCCCTCTACACCCTCATTTTGCAACAAATCATCAGGATCCTTTACATTAACAGCCAAGCCAATCAATGTAGCAATTGGAGCTAGAGTAATCCAACGCTTATCTAAGGTAATGTTTAAACCTAATACTTTTTTACCGTTAACGTTCTTTTGTTCCACAATCGCATCAGATTGAATGGACGTTGCATCACTTCCTGCCCCGGGTTCAGTTAAGGCAAAACAAGGAATATCAATGCCTTTGGCAAGACGTGGCAGATAATAAGCTTTTTGCTCATCGGTTCCATAATAATTAATTAACTCCCCTGGACCCAAAGAATTCGGTACCATTACAGTTACTGCTGCCACTCCAGAGCGGCTAGCAATTTTTAACACCACATCAGAATGCGCGCGAGCTGAAAAACCTTTACCACCATGCTCTTTGGGAATAACCAATCCAAAAAAGCCATTTTTCTTAAGATAAGTCCAGACGTTTTCAGGTAAATCATGCATTTGCGTGATTTCCCATTCATCAAGCATACTGCATAAAACCTGAGTTTCATTATCAATGAATGCTTGTTCTTCTACAGAAAGCGCTGTGGAAACTTTTGCTACTCTGTCCCAATCAGGTAATCCCTTAAAAATATCTTCTTCTAACCAGGTATCACCCGCGTTAAGAGCCTCTTCTTCTGTTTTTGATAATTTGGGAATAGACTTTCCAGCGGTTTTATATAAATGATCTGCAATTCTAAGACGCAAAGGCTCCATGTAAATAATGAGCAAAGCAATAACAATGAGAAACCAAAGCACAAAACCCACTATCCATGGAAGTCCGATGGCAAAAGTAGCAACAATTAAATAAAACACGCTACCTAACTCCCAAACCAGGGGATTCATAGCTCGATAAAGAACAACTAGCGTAAAGATCATATAAACTAAGAAAAAGAGCATAGCCATAAAAATACCTTCCTTCGCTTTTTTATTATTGCATGTAGTATATACTCTTTTATAAACAATAGTACATGACCGACACAGGGACTCATTTGCGCCTTTAAGGGAACCAAATACTATGAATCAACGATTGGTTTGGAATTTTGAATTTAGTTTTCCAACGACTACTTTTCAGCCAGAAATTTTAATTGACGAAAAATCTGAGGACATAAAATGGGAGGTTCGTTTTTTTTGGCCTGATGAGGAAATTATTATTCTGAATCCGATTGATAATTCATTACTCGACTTAGCGAACTACCAACGAAAGCATCGAGAAGATTATTACTTCTTGTTGCCTGGAAGCGACTACAATATCAAACGGCGTCATCATAAATTACTCTATAAACCATTACTTAAGCAATCCAAATTAGCATTTGGTTTTACTACCAAATTATCTATTCCATCATTGGATGAAGACGTTAAAAAATCCAGTCCTCATTTACAAGAGATTGCACATCGAGTGGCCACTGAAGGTAAAGAAGTTTACGTTAAAAAAGAAGCGCTTATCTATAAATTTCCAAGCACTCCAAGAGTAAAGTTGGAATTAGCACGACTGAAAGTCGATAAAAAGATCTATTACAGTGCCTGTATTGAAGGAAAATCGCGTGCATTAGTAGAATGCATCGCTGAGCACTTGCTAGATAAACGCGTTTCCTGCCAATATGTAACTTTTCTAAAAAACATTTTGCATTTATGATCAAAACATTATTAGCTATTATTTACAGTTTTGGCAAAATTGGTTTTATCTCCTTAGGAGGGGGTAATTCCATGCTAAGGCTCTTGGAATATGAAGCCGTTGACTATCGGCATTGGATTGGACAAGAGGAATTTGTAGCCATGTTAGGTTCCAGTTTTCTCTTTCCAGGACTTACTGCTGTTAAATTATCTGCACTAATTGGATATAAAGCTGCAGGCTTTTCTGGTTTAGTCCTCGCTGTTCTTTGTCTTAATTTACCTGGATTAATTATGACGGTACTAGGTTATCAATGGTTAATCAATCATGATGGACCTACCACACGTAAAATTATGGTAGGGGTTCAATACGGTGCGTTAGCTTTGTTAGTGGCAGCCAGTTATTCAGTTGCTCAGGGAGTAGTAAGTATGTATTTTTCCATCCCGGTAGCTGTTTGTTGTCTCTTATTTTTTCTTGCTTTAACTTTTTGGAATCTATCACCTTTTTATGGATTTATAGCTTTTATTGGTGTTTGTTTTTTGCTGGTACGTTGAATAGCTCCCCTTTCTCATCAAGGGGAAAATCATTTATTTAGGTTAAAAATGGAGTTTCCTTTGGACATAGTATTAGACAACCCTGAGTATTACATTAATAGGGAATTTTCTGCAATTGCATTTAACCAGCGAGTTCTCATGTTAGCAAATAATGAGCATGTTCCATTACTTGAACGAATGCGCTTTCTTAGCATTTGCAGTAGCAATCTGGATGAGTTTTTTGAGATACGCATCGCAGGACTTAAAGAAAAAATTGCCTTATCTTCAGGAAAATTAACCATTGATGGCTTACGCCCTGAGGAGGCTTTTAGCCACATAAGCCAAAAAACACATCTTTTAATTGATCAACTGTATTCACTATTCAACAAACAATTACTTCCTGCTTTGCGTAAAGAAAACATTCATTTTCTTGAGACCAATCAATGGAATGATGACATTCATTTATGGGCAAAGCATTATTTTAAACATGAAATTCAACCAGTTATTAGTCCTATTGCTTTAGATTTAGCTCATCCATTGCCTCAGATGATTAATAAAAGTTTAAATTTTATTATTTCTTTAAGCGGAAAAGACGCCTTTGACCGGAATATTAACTATGCGGTGGTGCATGCACCAAGATCAATACCAAGAGTAATTCATCTACCTTCCGAACTGTGTGAAGATGCGCATTATTATGTTTATTTGTCATCGATTATTACTACCCATGTCAATAGTTTATTTCCTGGAATGGAAATTAGTGGATGTTATGCATTTCGGCTGACCCGCAATAGCGATTTATTTTTACGAGAAGAAGAAATTGATGACTTGGCCCAAGCTGTACAAAGAGAAATTTTTTCCCGCCATTATGGTCATGTAGTTCGTCTTGAAATTGAAAAAAATTGCCCTGAAAAAATAGTTGATTTCTTGCTGCAAAAATATCATTTACGTCATGAAGATACCTATTATTGTGATGGGCCAGTCAATATCCAACGTCATATGGACGCCATCAATCACTTAGATAGACCGGATTTAAATTACCCAACGTTCACCGCTCAATATCCACAATTCCCAAAATCAGAACGAAATTTATTTAATGTTCTTGATGAACAAGACATTTTACTCCACCACCCTTATCAAAGTTTTGAAGTAGTTATTGATTTTGTGAGACAAGCCGCGGCAGATCCCAATGTTCTGGCAATCAGCCAGACGCTTTATCGTACTCACTCAGAATCAGCCATGGTCGATGCCCTAGTTGATGCGGCCCATTCGGGAAAAGAAGTTACCGCAGTTATCGAGTTACGCGCCCGTTTTGATGAAGAATCTAACTTAAAATTGGCAAACCGCTTACTTACGGCAGGCGTTTTGGTGCTGTATGGGGTTGTTGGTTATAAAACACATGCTAAAATAACGCTGGTGGTTCGACGAACTCATGGAAAATTAAAAAGTTACGTGCATTTAATTACCGGTAATTATCACGAACATACGGCAAGATTATATACTGATTTAGGTTTATTAACAGCGGAACCTACAATTGCTGGAGATACGCAAATTATTTTCCAACAATTAACGGGTCTAGGAAAAGTTGTGAAACTCAAAGCCTTAAGTCATTCGCCGTTCACTTTACAAAAAACCCTATTGAATTATATAGAACAATGCAATGCTGCCGCCTCAACAGGCACCGATACAGAAATTTTGCTCAAAGTAAATGGATTGACGGATAAAACAGTGATTCAGGCTTTATATAAAGCGTCGCAAGTAGGTGTGAAAATTAATTTGCTTGTGCGAGGGGTATGCTGTTTAAAACCAGGTGTGCCAGGAGTTTCAGAAAATATCCGCGTACTATCTTTTATTGGCCGCTTCTTGGAACATCATCGCATATTCTATTTTAGAATTGCAAATCAAGAGCATTATTTTTGTGCCAGTGCCGATCTCATGGAACGGAATTTATACCATCGCATTGAAATTATGTTTCCAATTCTGGATGAGCAATGTAAAAAACGCATTAAACAAGAGATTATTAAGAATTATCTTAAAGACAATTGCAATACCTGGGAAATGCAAAGTGATGGTAGTTATAAACCGTTAACGCAGGGGAATAATTCAGCACAGGAAAAATTAATTAAACTTTATCGAGATGAAGAACACGATATTTAACGTTATGGATATCGTATGGTTATTAGTTGCTCTTCATTCGGTGGAAGAAGCGACTTTCGCCACATCTTAACGCCTTGGCACGAGCTTTTTCACGTTGTGAGATTCAATAGTGTTGTTCTGTCACACATTCAGCGCTTAGCGGATCTTATCGATATATTTTCTATTTCATTGTGACTTAAGGCAAGTTAAGAAAAAAATTAATTGAAAGAATGTTAGCACAAAAATTAGGTACCCCAAAACGACGTATGTATTGATTCATGTATCCCATTTCCGTAGTAAATAGCGCATTAAAAGTATAAGACATACCTAAAAAAAATCGATTTTGATCAAAGCCTTGGCTGTTTTTACCTATGAAATTATTTTTATGCAAAAATAATTCATCTGAGCTTACTACTCCCCACTGTGGATAGGCAGACAAGGGAATGGCAAATTTTACCAGCTGACGTGCGCGGTATGCTGTTTTAGAATTATTCTCCAAAAAACGTTGTTCCATACGGGTACGACTGGTAAATGTAAAATAACGCAATTTCTTTACCCACAACAATTGCTCCCATATACGGTTTTCTTCAAAAGGATATTGCGTCAATGGTCTACCTGTATAAATCCATGCATAACCAAGCCATAGAGTTAATTCGGGATTAAGTGTATAGCCAAGTCCAGGGCGTAGTAAAATTTGTGTAAAATGCGTACTACTATCACCAAGGCGTTCTTGATTCTCTAACCAATATTTAAAAAGGCTATCGCTTTTATCGGCTTTATGAAAACTACCAATGACCGTTAAATTAAGCCAAGTCTGAAAATCATCTTCTGTGGCTGCCTGTGTCTGGAAAATAACTAGAAAAAAAAAGATTACTCTTAACAATAGATTCATGAGTTGCTGCCAGAACGTCTCTAATTTTAAATAAGGAACTAATACTGTACCTCGCCAGCTTAAAATTTTATCTCATTGAAAAAATAACAATCTTAGCATACTGATTGCTTTATCAAAAGCATAAGAAGAATAATCATTGTCATGAAACTGAATTAACTATATTAATTAAGAATTTTAAACATCATTAATTCGGTAAGAAACGCTCTTCATCAAAAAAAGATACCTGACCAGTTTTAATATCATGTAGTCCAGCAACAATTCCTACTTGATGGTTTTTAATTAATTCTCTAAGTATAGGGCTTTTCTCTTGTATTTCTCGTACTATTTGTAAGGTATTGTTTTTGGCAATTTCATCTATTAACTTTGGATTAGTACAATTGTTTAATCCTAGCTTTTTCATACTCGGTTTCACTACCGGTTGAATTTTATCTAAAACGTCCGTTAAGTGTCCTAACGTAACATTTTCACAAGCACCAGCTACTGCTCCGCATGAGGTATGTCCTAATACTACAATCAATCGTGCTCCTACTACCTTTGTTGCAAATTCCATGCTTCCTAAAATATCATTATTAAGAACATTTCCAGCAACCCGTAAAGTGAATAAATCAGCCAAGCCTTGATCAAAAAACAATTCTGGAATACTACGAGAATCCATACAGTTAAGTACTACTGCATAAGGATATTGACCAAATGATGCTTGCATGGCTTGTGCATGGTAATCACGAACAATAGTGGTATTCGTTAAAAAACGTTTATTTCCTTCTTTTAATTTGTTTAAAGCCTGCTTAGGAGTCATCTGTTGTTGTTTCGCTTGAGTAATGGTTTTACCTAATATTGGTATTTTTGTTGAATCTGTATCGGAAAATCCATTAGGTAACCAAGTGACACAATAAAATAATATAGCGAATCTAAATAGTGAACTGTTCATTATTCCCTCAATTTCTTTGTTATTATTTATTCCATTTAATAACTTTAGCAGAATAAATTAGATTTAGAGAAAATTTATCATACATACAATAGTCACACTTGAAATATAGGTTTATGCAATACATATCTACTTTATTCTATCGCAGTTTAAGATCTTTATTAATGTCGCACCATTATTTAAAAGGAATACTCCAAGTGTTCTCTCGTATTATTGCTATCTATTTGATTTGGGGTTTACGAATTTCATTTGATTGTTAATTGAATATCATCACCTAAGTGCAATTTTGCGTTAGTTGCACAGGGAATCGGAAAATTAGTAGAGCCATGCCCTATACCATTCATTTGTACTACGGGAATAGCACACTGCTCTGCAAAACGTTGTAACACAGGCTGTATTAATGAGCTGCCATTAGGTTCATCACCTCCCAGAAAATCACCCAGTAAGATTGCCGTTGCACCTTCAAGAACATTGGCTTGTTGCAAATGTTCTAACATGCGATCAATACGATACCCGCGTTCATTAACTTCCTCTAGTAAAATAAATTTATTACGGGCATCAATTTGCCAATTAGTTCCAATTCCAGACTGAATGATTGTTAAGTTACCCCCAGTAACACTAGATGCAATAACACGATTTTCTTTGGCAAGTTGATTCAGTGGTTTTAATCCAGAAAACACTACGGAGGTCAATTCAGCAAATAAAATTGATTTTAAGGAATTAATTGATTCTGCACTGTATCTATGGGGTGATGCGGCGCCATGAACTGTAACCCACCCCCACTGCTGTTGTAAATACAATTGCAAACAAGTTATATCACTCATACCTACAAAAATTTTGGGAATTTCAGGAGGTTGTACTGATGCTAGTTTGGGAATCAGACGCATGGCACCATAACCGCCCCGAACGCAAATAATTGCCTTTGTTTTAGGATTTTTTAAGGCCTCTTTTAAATGTAGGAAACGTGCTTCGTCAGTATTGGCACAAAGTAAATCAGGAGCAAAAATATCATCTTTGATAATGCAATTTAGCTGCCAAGATTCAAGCAATTTTTTTAATGCCAATAATTCGCCGTCAGAGCAACGTGAAGCGGGTGCTATCAGTTCAACAAAGTCACCAGGCTTTAATACAGGTAATGAATTCATCTTTTTATCTTCTTAATGGAGCATCCACCATTGTACTCATAAAAATCCTAAATTAAGAGGGTCTTACTTAATTTTCCTGCTTCTTCACAAACCAAGCGTGGTAATAAATACCCAGGTACTAATTTTTGCAGTTGTTGATAAATAGTTTGAACCCTCACAAAAGGTAAATCAAAATGAGCCGCCCCTTTTACTTTATCTAAAGTATGTAAATAATAAGGAATAACATGTTGCGCAAACAACGAATGGCTTAACGCAGCTAAAACATGGGCATCATCATTGATTCTAGATAATAAAACAGCCTGATTTAATAAATGACACCCCATGTGACGTAACTTATGTAGCGCTTGCCGTACTAAATCATCATCCAGTTCCTGGGGATGATTACAATGCAAAACAATTACTTTTTTTAGCTTACTCCTAGCTAATACTGTATGAAAACCAGCATCAATCCGCTCTGGAAAAACTACAGGAATACGCGTGTGAAATCGCAAAGTATGCACATGAGGAATTTGTTCCAACTGTTGAATTAACTCAGCTAAAACAAGATCAGAGGTTAGCAATGGATCTCCCCCACTTAAAATAACCTCGGTGATACTGCTATCTTTAGCAATGTAATCACAAATGGCTTTAAAGCCATTACGACCCGGATTATTGTCTTGATAAGGAAAATGCCTGCGAAAACAAAAACGACAATTAACAGCACAAACACCAGTCAGAGTTAACAAAACTCGTCCATAATATTTATGAATTAATCCTTTTACGGGATTACGCGCTCGTTCTTGAAGAGGATCTAATTCATAGCCCTCAGTGGGTTCAAGCTCAGTTGCTGTCGCTAAAATTTGTAACAATAGAGGATCATTAGGATTTCCCTTTTGCATGCGTTTGGCAAATCCTAAAGGAACTCGCGTAGAAAACTGCTGCTCAGCCAATAAACTGTCAGGTGATTCAGGCAATTCCAAATAATTTAATAAATCGCCAACCGAAGAAAATCCTTGCGCTAAATTTTTTTGCCAACTTAAATAGGTATCTCGCATTAATAACATAGACTTGATAAACTGTGCGCACTTTAACGAAAACCAAGAAAAATCTCAACTGTGGAGTACTCATGGCAAACTACGGCAGCAACGAATTAAAAAATGGTATGAAGGTAATGGTTGATGATGCTCCGTGCAACATTCTCGAATGTGAATTCGTAAAACCAGGGAAAGGACAAGCATTCACCCGTATTAAAATTCGTAACTTAAAAACAGGGCGAGTGGTAGAACGTACATTAAAATCAAATGAAACATTACCCTCAGCTGACGTAGTGGATATGGAAATGCAGTATCTCTACAACGATGGTGAGTTGTGGCATTTTATGGTTCCAGATAATTTTGAGCAATATGCTTTAACTAAAGAACTACTTGCCGATACAGCACAATGGTTAAAAGAACAAGACATTTGCATTATTACTCTTTGGAATAATGAACCCATTCAAGTGGTACCACCAACATTCGTAATTCTTGCAATTGTTGAAACTGATCCTGGATTAAAAGGTGATACCTCTGGAGGGGGGGGGAAACCAGCAACTTTAGAAACTGGAGCCGTTGTTCGTGTCCCTTTATTTGTTCAAACCGGCGAATTAATTAAAGTAGATACACGAAAAGGTGAATACGTTTCGCGTGTAAAAGAATAACTTTAGAAGGAAGGTGCAAGGAAACTTCAGTAAACATCACCAGCGCACCACAGGTATAAAAAGACTCGAGCATTAAATCAAAAAAACTTTATTTATATATTTAATGGGGGCCTTATGGCCCCACCTAATTTAATAGACATTGTATGAGTCAAACATACCCCAATAACCTACATCACCTAAATCATCATATCCATAATAATAAGCATCGTTCCAATATGGCCCCCCATAAAACCCCACTGAATAAACATAAGGGCTCTTATAAGCAGGTGTATAATACACAGTGTCCGTAACACAGCCGTTTAGCAAAAACATGGAAATAACCATAATTACAGCAAGAATTAATTTGTTCATGGCCTCTTCCTAATTATGAGTAACTCTGCCTTTATAAGCAAAAATCAGAAAGAACTTCATCTATACAAACCTTCATCCAACCGGCCCCATATTGGGACAAAGAGGATAATAAGGAAGTTCTTTAAGAGCTAAAAACTCCAATTGTTTCCTCTTACCCGTAGTAATAATAATGACGCCAATGATGGTTACGATGCCAATTATGCCAATGATGTAAATGTCTGTGATGCAAATAGGCATAGCTTGCGCCTGCTTTAGTTCCTGGGTTAGAATCTATAGAATACATAGCATCTGAGCGTAATTCTGGATTATAAAGAGTGGAACTGGATGCAGCAAAAGCTGAAGCAGATAAAAACAAAGGGGTACTAATGACTAATGGAATAATAAATTTTTTCATGATAGCCTCCTAGCCAAATTAACATGGCATTCTTATCAATGCTAATTAATTATACAGCATGATTCTTGTTTGAGCAAAATTTGTCTTGTTTTTAGTGTTGCAAATTAGAGATAGGGTATTTATTGGGAGAAAAATCTTAATAACATTTACTTAAGAATACAGGTAATAATTTCCCGAATCCTGAGCCGCAATTAAATTATGCTTTGGAGGTTATGCTGAGTTTAAGGCTTCCTACCTTGGCACCTTATGTAGGCTTGCACACCCCTCATCAAACTACCTCCCCTCTGAATGATAAATGGTTCAGACAGGTTGAATTACTACCTATATGCATAAATAATACACTATTAGGGAGGTTATTGTATTTTTTTACACCTATTTAACACCTTCCATATTTCTTCGAGTTCCGCAATAATAGAATCGGAGCCCGAAAAATTGGCTGAGTTATCTATTTTTTATTACGAGCCAAATGATTCGCAGAAGCCTGGGCAGTAGGCATAATAATCATTTGTTCCACATCAATATGTTGTGGACGCGTAATACAATAAACAACAGCATCAGCAATATCTTCTGCTGTGAGAGGACGAAAATCCTGGTAAAATTCTTTTGCTCTCTGTTTATCTTGCCAACGCACTTCACTAAATTCAGTTTCCACTGCCCCCGGCGCAATTTCAGTAACACGAACTGAGCTACCTAACATATCCAAACGCATCGATTTTGAAATGGCATGTACAGCATGTTTCGTCGCAGAATAAATATTGCCATTTGGATAATACTCATGCCCTGCGATAGAACCGATATTTACTACATGACCACAATCTCGCGCTAACATCCCAGGAAGTACAGTGCGACTAACATAAAGTAGACCTTTAACATTAGTATCAATCATTGTATCCCAATGCGCGATACTACCTTGTTGAACAGGCAAGGTATCCAATGCCAAACCAGCATTATTAATTAGTACATCAATAGACTGCCATTGGCTGGGTAAGGACTCTAACTGATTTGTTACTTGCTGAGATTCGCGTACATCCAGCATCATAATATAATGCTCTTGATCGTATTTATCCTTTAACTCTTTGACCAAGTCTTTTAAACGTTCTACTCGACGAGCACTTAAGATTAAACGCGCCCCTTGTGCAGCACATAACTGAGCACAGGCATAACCGATTCCACTAGAAGCCCCTGTAATTAAAACAATTTTATTATTTAATAAATTCATTACTACTTTACCTCATATAAAATTAACATTATTTTTTAATATGAATTTAATAACCGCATTACTTCATCATCTGTAGTTTGGCTAAAATTGTCATACCATAAACCAACCGCATAAAAATGTGCAGGTTGGAGTGGACAAATTATTTCTTTTACCAGGACAGCTAATTCATCACAAATAGAACGCGCAGCAACTGGAACAGCAATAATTATCGCCGCTGGCTTTTTCTGTTTTAATGCAGCTAAGGCAGCACGCATTGAATAACCAGTAGCCATACCATCATCAACAAGAATAATAGTTTTTCCTTCTAGGGAAGGATAGGGTTTATTCCCACGATAGATCTGTTCGCGGCGAATCAATTCTTCCTTCTCTGCATGCAACACCTCATCAATCGCCTCTTTTTTATCTGCAAAACTTCCATAGTGTCTTCATTAAAAACAAGCACGTTTCCGGAAGCAATAGCGCCCATAGCATATTCTGTATGATCAGGTACCCCTAGTTTCCGAACTATAAAAACATCTAAGGGTACTTCAAGTCTCGTGGCAATTTCATAAGCGACGGGAACACCGCCACGTGGTAATGCCAAGACAATTGTATTTTTTTGGTACATATTCTTTCAGTAAATCAGCCAGAACTATACCTGCTTGCTGGTGATTAGCATACTTCATGCGATCACTCTCCACAGATCATAGAAATTAAAGTTTATATTCCCTTATTGAAATACTCAAATACATGCCATTGTGCTATATTTTATCAATATGCTCTTGTTCACACGAAAGGAATCAATCATGAATATTACTGAAAAAATAATTCATGCTCATCTTCTTGATGGAAAAATGGAGGCAGGTAAGGAAATTGCCTTAAAAATGGATCAGACACTCTGCCAAGATGCCACTGGTACTTTAGTAATGCTTGAATTAGAAGCCATGTGTTTAGAGCGCACGAAAGCTGATATTTCTGTACAATACGTCGATCATAATTTAATTCAAGAAGATAATAAAAATCCTGATGATCATCTTTTTCTTGAAAGTGCGGCCAGACGTTTTGGTCTTTATTTTAGCCGCCCAGGAAATGGTATAAGTCATGCAGTGCACATGCAAAATTTCGGAAAACCTGGTCAAACATTAGCGGGCTCTGATAGTCATACTTGCGCTGCAGGATCCATGGCTATGCTTGCCATTGGCTCGGGAGGCTTGGAAGTGGCAATGGCCATTGCTGGCTATCCTCTTTATATTAAAATGCCTAAAATATTAGGAGTAAAATTAACTGGAAAACTACCTGATTGGGTTAGTGCTAAAGATGTGATTCTGGAAATGCTGCGTCGTTATGATGTCAAAGGCGGTGTAGGTTATGTCATTGAATATTATGGTGATGGATTAAAACATTTATCTGCTATGGATCGCCATGTGATTGCAAACATGGGTGCTGAACTTGGGGCCACATCCACTGTCTTTCCTTCTGATAACCGAACTAAAGAATTTTTAAAAAGCCAAGGACGTGAAAAAGATTGGTTTGAATTAAAAGCAGATCCTAAAGCCACTTATGACAAAGAAGATGAGATTAACTTATCCACTTTGGAACCACTTATAGCGAAACCAACCAGCCCAGGTAATGTAGTACCTGTTGCAAAAATAGCTGGTGAGGAAATTTATCAAGCTTATATTGGTTCTTCAGCAAATCCAGGCTATCGTGATTTTGCCATTGCGGCGCAAATAGTCAAAGGGCATACTTTAAAACCTAATATTTCTCTGGACATTAATCCCAGCTCGCGCACTATTTTGGAAGAGCTGGCACATGAGGGTCATTTAGGGAGTCTAATTCACGCGGGTGCACGTATTCATCAAGCAGGATGTAATGGCTGTATTGGTATGGGACAAGCTCCAGCAACTCATAAAAACAGTTTACGTACTGTGCCCCGTAATTTTCCAGGACGTTCAGGAACTATGGAGGATAAAGTATTCCTATGCAGTCCTGAAACAGCGGCAGCCTCAGCATTAACAGGCATTATTACCGATCCTAGAACCTTGAATATGTCTTACCCAAAGGTAACTCTACCTAAAAAAACAATACTAAATCGTGCCTGTATTGAATCCCCCATAAATGTAAACGATGCGAAAAAAATTAAATTATTAAAAGGACCCAACATTGTTTCCCTTCCAGAACTTGATCCCTTACCCAAATCATTAAATCTACCAATTCTCCTTATTGTCGGAGATAACATTTCCACAGATGAAATTTCTCCTGCGGGCGCTAAAGTGCTCCCTTATCGCAGTAATATTCCTATGATCAGTGAATTTACTTACATTCATGTTGATGAAGATTATGTTACTCGCACAAAAAAACATAAAAAAGGCCATGTCATTATAGGTGGAGAAAACTATGGGCAAGGCTCAAGTAGAGAACACGCTGCCTTGGCACCACGTTATTTAGGACTACGAGTAGTGATTGCTAAAAGTTTTGCGCGCATTCATTGGCAAAATTTAATCAATTTTGGTATTTTGCCTTTGGTTTTTAAGAATCCAAAAGATTATGACGCGATTAAATTAGCTGATAAAGTAGAAATTACTGATATAACCAATCTACTGAATAAAGAATTATTTAAAATAAAAATTCATGGTAAGGAAATCGAGGTGCAACAGACTTTATCTAAACGACAAAAAAAGATACTTGCTCTGGGTGGATTAATTAATTGGATTAAATTGGATTTGAAAAAAAGTAAATAAATAGCCATTAAATATGGCTATTGGTTGACTACTTAAAAATCAACCAATAGTTAACATCTTAACATGATTTGTAAAAAATAATTTTGTTTATTTAACGGAATTTAATATTGTTAAGGGTTGAATACACCGTTCAATCAATCTATATGAATGAGCTTACCTGAAGCCATACAAGCACCAATACTCCCTGTTACACGTTCTTTACAATCAATATTACCTTCATCTGTGCAAATATACTCCATCTCAATTGGATTACCAATCATCGCTCTGATTAACCGTGGTCCCTTCCCTGGCATTCCCGCATGCATTATTTTTCTATTATCGATTAATAAAATATCTCCTTTCTTCCATATACAGGATGAATAATAATTTCTCATTAATCGAGCCAGATTTTTAACCTCTTTAGCATTAAAACAACTTCCAACCTTTTCGGAATTAAAAAAATGATCATTCATCTTATTTGCTTTAAATTCAGCAAATTTAGAGCATAAAATCTTATATGAATGTTTTGGCGATTTAAAAAAAGCAATAAAAATAACCGCTAAAAACTCTATCGAATTAAAAATAAAAGTGGGTAATTTCCAAAAAAATCGATGCCAAAACCAAATCGTTCCTTGATAATCAGTCATAAAGCACTTTCGCAGTTCTTTATTAAGCTTTGGCAGTTCAAACAAATTAATTGCCAAGGCTTTTTCTTTAGTAAGAGGATGTTCAAATACACTGGGTTTGTACATTAAGATAAATCGATTAGTTCCCTCTCCAATAATAGGGAGCTGAAAATGCTGAGCTATTTGTTCTACTTTTTCTGTCGAAATTTTATATCGTTCGGCAACTTTAGTTACCAACCATTTGGATACAAAATACGCATTCTTTTCTAATTTTTTTTTCAGCTCCTCATTTAAATCCTGATAAATTTTTGCGGTATTGATAATACCTGTTTCACCGCCTAGCTTAGACGGTTCTAAACAGCAAAAACAAATATAAGCCGGGACATCTGCTGAATAATAATTTTCGGTATGAAAACCCCCAAGATATAAGGTACCACCTGTTTTATAAATGGAGTTGGTTTGCAAAACAAATTGACTATCCTTTACATGATCACGACCATTTTCTGACATAAATGCTTCACTAATCCCGCAAAAATCCGGGATACTCAAAATGGTTTTTTCAAACTGCTCATCAGAACTGATATCAAAACCTCGTAACAAGATTGCTCCATAATTTGCCATATCCTCAAGCAGTTTTGTTGCATTCTTAGCCACAAATTGTTGCAAAAATTCACAACAGGTCTCGCCCTCAGCTTCAATCACCAAAGGCATTTCTTTTTCTTCTGATAAAACCACGCG
>NZ_JBAQZB010000023.1:0-5194 GCF_049790535.1 Legionella sp. | reverse complement strand
AACATATGCCCCCGGTATCTGGTAGTATGATGCGCCGTAAATTGATCTCGTTGTGTTTCATCAAATGATGTAGGGTCTTGATGTGTTAGATCATCATAAAATGGTGGCTCTCCAATCGCCTCACGATAGGAGGGTGGCTGTGGATCATTTTGTACTGTTTGAGCATAAGTAGGTAGTTGTTCCGATGCATGAACTTGAAAGGTACTTAATACAGCAGGTTCTGTATTAATCCGTGTATTTAGCTCACTTAAGACACGAACCTCACGTTGAAGCTTTTGATATACATCAGGAGGTAACATAGAAGGTTTAACCATCTCGTTGATACGAACAAGCTCCGCTGCAAACTGATTAGTTAATTCCCTAACCCGAGCATGATCATCCGTCTGACTTAATTGAAGCCTATGTCCTTTTAAGTTTTTAATAGAATTATTAAATGCATTACGTTGTGTATCGTCAGAAAGCCCCTTTAGATCGCATTGTTTCAAACAATCAACTGAGGTACTCATCGATTGCTCTAAATCATCTTTGGCTATGCGCCTTGTTTCCTCTAAATGCGGTCTGATTTCTGCTAATTGTTGCTCGTGCTCTTCTTCGTTTCGAGTTAACTTCCCTTCATAAGCATGTATCGCATCCGATTCCTCGCGGTATATTTGAGCCAACTGCTCATGCTCTGGGTATTTTCTTAAGATAGCACCTAGTTGATGTTTAAATTTATCATCCACTCGTTTCGCTGCTTCTACTTTTTTTCTCAACGCCACAGGATCAATAGAGCTGTCAGGCTTATGAATTGGCATTCTTTGAACTTCTTCATATTCCTCTTTGTAGTCGTGGTGCAGCTTGGTTAAAGCCTCTTTGTCTTCAAGAGCAACCGAAGGATCGTTTTCGACAATGATAACTGCCCTGTTAATCCGCTCTATCCTGCCTTTATAGGCATTATTCAATATATCAATTTGTTTTAAATGAAAATCACTGTGTATTTCTTGTTCCAATTGAGTGTAATAACGGTATAAATCCATGTTAATCAGCGCTCTTTCTTCCTGGAATCGTTGCTCTCGCTCCCGCACCAATTGTTCTTGTTGCCGCCTGGTTAACAAAGACAATTGTTCTTGCTCGCTCAGAAGTAATTGCTGATTTTTTTCGGCTTCCTTTTCTTTCTCAATTTCATCAATTAAAGCTAATTGTTGGGCAAATAACTCTTTTTGCCAAAATATTTCGCGGATTAAATCAAAACGTTCAAGAAACACTAAATAGGCAAGATAATCATGTTCTGCAAGATATTTAATCGCACTAAGGGTTTCTGCTGAAAGTTGGAGTTGATCTTGGCGGTCAAAAATTCCAAGCATCCGTTTGAAGATAATAGCGCACGTTGTATTGGCAGGAATAAGAAGCTGCTTCGCAACTGCGGCATCAGGATCACGTTGAATCTTATTTAAGAGCTCTTCATGATTTATTGAATAAGCCATTTTAAAATACCAATCCTTTGAGACCTTGGTAAAAGTATAGGCTTATTTTTGTCTTTTTGTTTATTTTTAAATCTTTATGGCTGTATTTAGGTTATATAAGACCTTTTTTAGAACCCTCTATTTATCAATGCCCATGGCCTTTTTTGCTGCACCAATCCCACGAGAGAATCAATTTCCCTTGGTAATTAAGATACGACAAAGTCGCTTGGTGGTAACACTCTTATCTGAATTAGTTTTGACTTAATCTGACACAACTACTTGAAAAAGTGAGAGTTTCCGGTTTTGATAGAAGTGCGAACTTTAATCAAACCAAGAGAAAAACTCTCATGATGAATATGGTAACGGATTGAGTTTCTCATAATTACCCCTCCTCTTATCCATAATAATGCGAAACATAGCAATTCCATATCTTTTTTCTGGCGAGCGAAAATAAATATCTTTTAGTCAATAACAAACAATGCTATCATTTTATGATATCATTTAATTAGAGAGCTAATGAATAAGACTCACCAAAAAACACTGGAGGCTATTTTTAGAAAGCCTGTTCCAGCCTCGTTAGAATGGAGATCAATAGAGTCATTATTTCAGGCCGTTGGAGCAAAGATAATAGAAGGATCGGGATCAAGGGTTAGGTTTGAACTTAACGGGGTTATTGGTACATTCCATCGTCCACACCCGCACAAAGAAGCCAAGCCTTATCAGGTTCGTGATACGCGAACTTTCTTAGAGAAAGCAGGAGTAACGCCATGAATGCAATGAACTATAAAAATTATGTAGCTAAAATAGAGTACAGCGAAGACGATGATTGTTTTATAGGTCATATAGCTGGAATTAATGATGTTATTGGATTTCATGGTGATTCTGTTGCTGAATTACATGAAGCATTTAAAGAAGCAATAGACGATTATTTAGAAACATGTAAAAAAATAGGTAGAGAACCTCAAAAACCTTATTCAGGAAAAATCATGTTAAGAATCCCTCCAGAAATTCACGCCCGAGCAGCTATGAAAGCAGAAGCTCATGGAAAGAGCTTAAATTCTTGGGTAACACAATTATTATCCGAAGCTAATTAATACGAACTATAAACGAAGCTGCTGAAATATCAGACTTTAGTGCTAGACATATACAGGGTATGATTAAAAAGGGAAAACTTTCTGCAATAAGGACAGAAGGCGGAAATTATCTTATAGATAAATCTGTGTTTTACCGTGTTTTTCCTGATGTGCACAACAAGCGATCACATACGAACAATAATGATGACAGTACGCGAATAGGATTTTGTCGCAAAAAATAATAGACTAAGATAAAATCTGGATTTTTGCATAGGACTGATATTGCTCATCGGTTAAAAAATCAACAGGCATGCATATCCCATAAAACAATCTGGATAGGAAGAAGATAATTTGTTTTATTTCATCCTAAAAAATTGACTACTTATTTTGATTCGCGAATATTAACTTAAACTTGGTTACATAATCAACTTGAAAGATGCTTTAAAAGACGTTAATTTAGTAACCAGTTAAGTGACTATTTTTATTGATGCGATTCGATAATACTAGTCACATAACCGGTCGTTTATGTGACCACTAAAATATTAACCAAACCGAAAAATCTAAAGTTTTTAGGAACATTAAATGTTCGACTTGATCCTCAATAATCAAAAATCCCAGTTACAAACAGACACCATGCACCAGGAACTGGTTGAGATACAAAATCGTGTTTATAGTCCATTGAGGTTTAAGTACTCTCAACCAGCCATAGAGCCCGAAAGTGCTGAGTATTGTGCTTACAGTTTTGAATTGAATAATTTTTTCGTTCGATTTCGAGTCGCTAAAATCACACCCACAAAAATCGGACAATTTGTTACGCTATGGAAACGTTTTAAAAAAGGACCTATCAAACCCTATGATAATACTGACTCTGTAGATTTTTTTATTATTAACACTCGCAAAATCGTTTAGGACGAAATCTTCGGCATCTAGTTAATACCGTCCATGATTTAACTGCGAAAAATATTGGATTAAAAGTTCTTACCGCAGCTATTGATACAACGACCGCTGCTGGTAAATTGGTTTTTGGTATTTTTGCCGCGCTCTCTGAATTTGAACGCGAAATGATTAAGGAGCGCACCCTTGCAGGTATGGCATCAGCCCGTGCGCGGGGACGCAAAGGTGGACGTCCTTATAAAACGACCCAAGCAAAACTCAGACTTGCAATGGCTTCATTAGGACAACTTGAAACTAAAATCGGCCCTTTATGTGAAGAACTTGGAATTACCAAGCAAACTTTATATAGACATGTGTCCCCAACAGGTGAATTGCGCGCAGATGGTAAAAAATTACTTTGTATAATATGACAAAGGTCATTGAAATTTATCAATGAGTCAACAAAGACTAGATAGCTACCTTAGCTTGTGTACACAATTTTATGATTTAATCAGACCACAACCGCCATGCTTATGCATTTTATCGCACTTATGTGCTTAATGCTGATGGGATTGTTCTGGAACCTATGTGCGGCTCAGGTCGATTTTTACTTCCGTTACTTCAAGAAAATTTTAAAGTTATGGAATTTGATGCCAGTGAGCATATGCTTAGCGCCTTACATATCAAAGCAAAATTGCAGCATCTCAAACCAGAAGTATGGCAAGGATTTGTTGAGGATTTAAGTAGAATACAAAGATATAACCTGATTTTCATTCCCAGTGGCTCATTTGGACATATTATTAATTTTGACTCAGTAAAAAAATCACTGAAGATTTTTTATGATCATTTAAATAATGATGGGATTTTATTATTTGAAGCAGAAACATCAAAAATAGTATCTAACCAACTTGGCGTTTGGAGAGGCCTTGTATGCCATAAACCCGATAATAATTTAATCCTGGTCAATCGGCTAACAACTTACGAAGACAGTGTTTGTTATTCTATCGATAGATATAAGCTAGTAGATAAAGGGAAGATCGTACAAACCGAAGTTGAGGTATTCAATGTTCGACTTTATAATGATCCATTAATTTTAACTGATATGCTTAAAGAGGTGGGTTTCAGAGAAATCAGAATGATTAAGGCTTTTGATAGATCTATTAGCCCTGATAAAAGTGACTCTAGTATTGTGTACGAATGCAGGAAATAACAACGTTAAATCATGACCGTGATTTAAATAGCAAAATAATACATAAATTGACCTCCGCCCTGCCCTATCATGGTTCATTACATTAAAACCAGTGACACTACCAAGAACTTTTGCAATGCTTTATTGATATTTGTTGGCACGAGCAAGTCACCGCCTATGCGACCGCACTTTTTTGCCTTCATATCAGATCAATATACACCTGTTCGCATGACGGACTGGACGTGGCCGTATAAGGCCTGCAAGTTTGAAGTTTTTGTTTGACATAAGACTCCCAATAATGCGCGGGCGTCGGGCGCACCACCGCGTTCCGCAATCCAGGCGTGACACCTAGCATATCAACAGCAAAATCCACACCAAGCCCATCAAGTGAATTATTAGAAGCAACGACCGGAAAATCCCCAACGCTATATTTAAATTTATAGGACCTTGCAATATCCTGGCACTGATTCACCACATAGAATATACCCTCGGCCATCACACATCTATCAATGCCGGGCAAGCGTCTCATTTCAAAACCGATTAATTGCCGCCACACTAAGCGAATCTTGTCATAATTATTACCACTTTCTTGATATAAATTATCCCACTCACAGTCC
>NZ_JBAQZB010000022.1:0-2178 GCF_049790535.1 Legionella sp. | reverse complement strand
GGGATAGTAAATCCATCATTTCGGTCAACTGTGTTTTATTAGGATTGTAATTACCTAGATAGGCTAAATAGCGCTGAGCAAAACCTTTAAAGAAGGATTGGGATTTTAGTTGATAAAATTCTGTTTGCTTCCTTTCTGACATGATGTTCTCTTTTTTTAAAGACAGGTAAAGGCAGGGGCAAAATTAGGTTATGCCCCCGTTTGGTGTTTTAAAGACGTATGACTCCCTACGCACATACAGCAGCGCATTAGTCAAATTGGTCTGAAATTAACCTGAAGGTGGCGAATCTAGGGCCTTTCGGCTAGATAAACATTGAAAATTATTCCAAAAATGAATAATAATGACGTAGGTCATGATATTTTACTCCCATAAAGTAATTGTTGTGGCTTAGCTGGTAGTTAGGAGTACCAATCCTTACTATCAGCGCTTTTTAAATAAGATTAAAACATACAACCTTTTCATCTTATTTTATTATCTTATTGATTTCAATAAAAATTTACACTTTGAGATAGGGTTTGCGCTGCAAGTCAAACCCTCTGTGTGATTGATAAGTCCAATAGCGGTAATAATTAATTTTCTTTTCTAGCAATCATGATAAGTAAAAATTCCTGCATTTTAACGTGACGCTGACTAATTTTGTAATGGAGAAATATTTATAAGTGGCTCATCTGCGTCACTGTGAATTTATCCACAGTGACGCAGCCAAAGAGCTGCGAAATTTTCAAATAAATTCAACGTACTACTCCTGATTGAGCAATCGCGTGCAACGAGATTGCTCAAAATAATCATCTAAATCCCCTTGTCCAACACAAATCGTTTTGCTAATCTGCTATTAAGCATAACTGATGAGTCCAGCGCAATTCCGGCGAAACCTCGATAGGTCTTATGCAATAGCCACTCTCATTCCCTTAATCTTGTGGCAGAACGATCAATCGGGAACACAACAACACCTGCAGCACTTTGCAGGACTCATTGCAGTCAACGCAATGTAATTCTTAAAGAATTGAACCATACAATACCACTTCTGTATTGCCCTATGCGTAGCAATGATTCGTATAGACATTGTTGTACTTTAAAACCATTTAAACATAAGGAAGCCATCCCCAAAAAACTGAGTAGTACCGATGTTATCAGGTCAATATAAGTTTGTAGTTTAAAACTGATTTGCCCCTGAACTGAGCCTTGAGGCTTCATGCCTGGTACTGCAGCTTTGCAGACCGTTCTACCAACACTAAACCAATATCAGGGCAAATAGTTTTAGAGGTTATATAGATGAGAAAAAACCAACTCAGACAACAAGTCGATCATTATTGCCATCATGATCACACGGGATCATACCGTGCCAAAAAGCACCGTTATTTTGTGTTGCACAAAATGATTCGTCGTGATTTATTCCATATAGGTCATGTTCCACCAAAATGGCATGCCGTCACTAACGAACATATTCAATGCCTTGTTGCACATTGGCAAAAAGAGCGCATCAAACCATCAACCATAATGAAGTATATGATCATTATCCGTGATTTTTTTCAAAAAATTGAACATACGATCCCAGATATTAACAACAAAAATCTAGGGCTTAAAAACCAGAAATACCACTCAAAAACGATTCATTTACCAGAAGATATTTCCGCACAGCTAGCAAATCCCATTGCAAAAATATTGATCGAACTACAAATTCATTTTGGTTTAACTTTAAGCGAAGCAATGCCCCACTTACGTTCATTTTCAGTGTTTCCAAAAAATGACTATCACTTCTAATACACGAGTTTCGCACTCTTTGCTTTTACAATGGGAACACCGCGCTTTTCGTTGATACACTACATCTAATATTA
Organism: Legionella sp.; assembly: GCF_049790535.1. Classification (GTDB taxonomy): domain Bacteria; phylum Pseudomonadota; class Gammaproteobacteria; order Legionellales; family Legionellaceae; genus Legionella. The sequence continues at coordinate 342 of NZ_JBAQZB010000022.1, read as the reverse complement.
ATGGGATAACCACTAACTTTCACTATGGTAAATCCAGGTAAATTTAGGATAAGATTGGACTTCGGCACTTTAATCTTATTTTAATCGTCAAATCAAGGACTTAATTTAGACTAATTTGATTAAAGTGCCCCCTTAATTGGGATAGAGCCAAAACCACCAATGATTATGCTCATGGAGCATTGTTGAATTTCACTCACGTAACATAAGGATAGAACTGATGAAAAAAAATAATAAAAACACCACATTAATGAGCAGGATACTGGTTGGTTTGTTACTCTATCTGCTATGGCCAGCAGCGCAGGCAGCGCAGCCGCTGTGGACTATCGTTCCAGCGCCGGGCAG
>NZ_JBAQZB010000021.1:0-14432 GCF_049790535.1 Legionella sp. | reverse complement strand
CTCATAATCCATACATATAAATCATGCGACCCTTTTGTGATGTAGTAGGTGTAGCCAAATAAATCAAAAAATTTAAAAGTGTAGCCAAGAATTTAAATTAGAGAAAATGGATTTTAAATTTAAGGCTCATTCTCATTTAAGGGGTGTCCTTATTGAGACATGGGTAACAAAATATTCCGGAGACATAGGTTACACTCAAAGGTATATCTGGAGAAAAGAAATGCCATGGCAGGAGTGTACTAAAGTGGATGAGAAGTTAAAATATGTAGCACGATTGTTAGATGGTGAGCAGATGTCATCTTTATGCTAAGAATTCAGCATTTGACGCAAGACAGGGTATAAGATATATGAGCGATATAAAGAAAGTGTATTGGAAGGGTTAAATGATCGCAGCAGATTATAAAGGTGAGTTCCAATTAGGGAATAAAGAGTATTGTTATCCACTAACAATAACTGATTTTAGTAGTCGTTATTTACTCGCATGTGAGGGTGAACCTTCGACCACTAGCACCCCATGCTGTCTAATGTCGTTTTCAATTAATTCTAAATAGTTTCAAAATCTCTTTATAGGTCTTGATATATAAGGATTATATCTATATCATCGTTTCAAATGTTTCCAAGAATTTCCAAGTCGATCCAATAAAATTTGGATCGTTTTTTGGATCGATATAAAAAAATGGCTTCTATGAAAAAAACTACATTTACAGATCCTTATATCAACGGTTTAAAACCTAGAGATAAAACCTATCGAGAAACAGAAGGCAATGGGTTTTATATTCGAGTTACGCCTCAAGGGAAGAAAGCTTGGCTATATCGCTATTATTATGCTGAAAAGGATCACAGTATTACATTAGGCTATTATCCAACAATGAAATTAGGAAAGGCACGAGCAAACTATCAAGAGTTATTTGATTTATGCCAATCAGGTGTCGATCTAAAGGCTCATTTAGCCAAGCTTGAAGAAGCTAAAACCAACACCGTTAAGAAACTTGTGATTGGATGGTATGAAAATTACATTGAAAAAGAGCGTAAACAACCTCAACAGATTAAACAATTGATTGATGCAGATATTATCCCTTTACTAGGTGATACTGAATTAACCAAGCTTACGCCTGCTTTGGTTACAACGGCACTTGATAAAATCGTAAAACGTGGTGCGCGTGTTCATGCCAACAAAGTATTAGCGGCTTTAAAACAAGCATTTAGTTATGGTGTAAGACGAGGCGCATTACAAGAAAATCCCGCTATTTTATTACAGGCAAGAGACGTTGGCGGCATTGAGAAACCGCGTGATCGCAATCTAAACATCAATGAGATTAAAACACTATTATCCTTTTTAGAAAGCGGTACAAACCGAATGTCACTGCAGACCAAATTAGCCATTAAAATTATTCTACACACAGGCGTACGTTCAGGAGAGTTGCGATTAGCGACATGGAATGAAATAGATTTTAACAATTCGCTATGGACTATCCCTAAAGAGCATACGAAGCAAGGTGAAGTCATGCGTATTCACCTTACCGAGTCAGTCAAGATAATGTTTCAACAGCTAAAAGCAAATTCGAATTGCCAATACGCGCTATCTGCAAAAGATAATGAGCCGTTAAGCCTTAAAACATTATCACGCTCCATTAATCGCATACAAGATCGTGTTGGGATTCCTCATTGGACAGCCCATGATTTAAGACGGAGTTTTTGTACCCAGCTTGGCGAAACACTTCATATTGATCCAGTGGTAATTGAGAAATGCCTAGGCCATAAAATGCCTAAAATCATGGCAACCTACAATAGAAATGAAATGCTTCCTCAGCGTAAAGAAGCATTAACACGGTGGTCAGAATACCTTGATATATTACTGGAAAATAATGTCGTTTCAATTCAAGCGCACAGTACATATCATTCATTAGGGAAAAAACAATCATGCAGCACAACTTAGAGCCTCTATTAAATCAATTAATCAATGATTGGGAAGATGAATTAGTTGAATTTAAACAAGCTAATCACTCATACCCAACCCCTGATATTGGTAAGTATTTCTCTGCTTTGGCAAATGAAGCTAATTTAAAACAAGCAGAAAAAGCATGGCTAATATTCGGTGTTGATAACCATTCTCGAACGATTGTCGGTAGCACTTTTCGTCAAGAAAAAGAAGGCTTGAATAGCTTGAAACATCAAATTTCTCAAGGCACAGATCCTTCCATATCGTTCATAAATATTCATGAATTACATACACCCAATGGTCGGGTTGTTATGTTTGAAATTCCTGCTGCCCCACGTGGAATACCTATTGCGTGGCAAGGGCATTATTATGCACGCGCAGGGGAAAGTCTGATTGCTCTCGGTACTGAAAAATTTGAACGGATACGCCGACAAGTGCTTGGGTTAGATTGGACAGCCCATATTGTTCCAGATATGGCAATTAACGATCTTGATCCAGTTGCTATCCAAAAAGCAAAAGACTTGTTTGCACAAAAGCATGCCAATCGTTTTAAAGCTGATGAAGTTATGAATTGGACAGATGCTGTATTTCTTGATCGAGCAAAGCTAACAATCAATGGCCAGATCACAAGAGCAACATTACTATTATTAGGTAAATCCGAGTCAGCCTTCTATCTATCACCTTATCCAGCGCAATTAACTTGGAAATTAGTAGGAGAAGAACAGGCTTATGAGCATTTTGGACTACCTTTTATTCTTACAACCAGTGCGCTGTATCAAAAGATCCGCAATATACAGCTGCGCATTCTGCCTGAAAATGAACTGGTGGCTATTGAGCTTGCAAAATATGATCAAAAAATTGTTTTAGAAGCACTGCATAATTGCATCGCCCATCAAGATTACTCAAGAAATGCTAGAATCATTGTTGTTGAACAGACTGATAAATTGATACTTGAAAATGCTGGGATATTCTATGAAGGAAAGCCAGAAGATTACATAGCAGGACATAAAACACCACAAAGTTATCGTAATCCTTGTCTTGCCCAAGCAATGGTAGAAATAGGTATGATTGACACCATGGGCTATGGCATTCATGAAATGTATCGGGGGCAAGCCCGGCGTTATTTTCCTTTACCGGATTATGATCTAAGTGAGTCCAACACTGTGAAGATTATTATTTATGGTCGAATTGTTGATTTATCTTATACAAGAATGTTGATGCAAAAAACAGAATTAACACTTGAAGAAATCGTAGCTCTGGATCGTGTTCAAAAACATTTACCGTTAAAAGAGGATATGATTAGATATTTAAGACAAGAGAAATTAATAGAAGGCCGTAAACCAAATTTTCATGTTTCAGCTTTTGTCGCGGATGCAGCGGCAACACAAGTAGATTATATACATACGCGTGCTCAAGATAATAAGTATTACCAAAAGTTAATCATTGATTATTTACAGCACTTTAAATCAGCAACACGGAAAGAAATTGATAAATTACTTTGGAATAAGTTAAGTGATGCTTTAGATAAAGATCAGAAACTCAAAAAAATTGATAACCTATTAACCATGTTACGAACCAATGAGCAAATAAAAAATATTGGTTCCCGAAAAATACCCACTTGGCAATTAAACGAAGAAAAAATTAGGAATAAAAAGGAATAAAATTAGGAATAAATTCATTAGAAACCTTTAAAAATCAATCAATTAAATATTATAAAAATAATTGATTTAAGGAGAAATTCCTTTATGCGCTCTATATGAACCATTTCCATTTTGGAAACAGTTCAAAATGAGATCGTATGAATCCAATTAATGAGCTGCAAGAAAATAGCACAAGTTCCATTTCGGAACATGTGGGGGAAAACGTAAGTAGGCTTAAAAAAGATAATCCATAGCTGCCTGAGGTGATCGGACATAATCTAATCAGTCATAAACAAATAGAGAGATTTTGTCTGATTTAATTAATAGTCTGTTGATTCGGCTTATTTTTATAAAGCACACGCAAAATAGTATCAAGTACCACATCAAGTCGTTTACTAACATCTGAGGCCAAAAAACGTAAAATAGTGTATCCATGCTCCTGAAGCAGCAAATCCTTACGCCTATCAGTACGATAAGCCTCTTTGGATGAAAGATGCTGGATACCATCAATTTCAATAGCAATTCGTGCATCACTACACATCAGATCTACTTCCATACCCCCTAATCCATCAAATGGAATCGTTAATACGTGATTTAGTTGAAACCGCCCCTGGGTTTCAGGTAATGTCTCCAAACGATAAAACAAGAAAGCCTCAATGAGGCTACGTGCGCGTTCAATTTGATCAGGTTCTAACATTGCAACATCCGAGAATAATTGCGCTAATGAGTTATCAACACCATCTGAAACCAAGCGCCTAATGCTACTGCCATAATCATTTTTCCAAAGAGGTTCCACAGGAAGAACAACACCCGATGGCCATCCAGGGTAAGCACTCGCTGGCTGTATTATTTTATACCCAACAGATTCATAAGCACTGGATCTGCGTTGGAACATACGCTCTAACATGGGAACAGCTAAATCGGCATAATCATATACATGCACTTCTTTTTTTGTATCATGCAATCGATGAAGACGCCCTACATATTGGGCAATAGTTCCTTTCCAGGAAATAGGCAAGGTCAAAAATAAAGTATCTAGCCGTGCATCATCAAATCCTTCACCAACAAATCGACCCGTTGCAAGCACAACACGCTCCTCATCTGGAGGAATTGCTGTTAATTGTGATATTGCCTGTTTCATTTCTTTGGCACCAAGGCCCCCTTTAAGCACAATTAAATGCCCGACTTCAGAGTTTAATTGTTGATGCAGTATATCCAGATGTTCATTTCTTTCCGTTAAAATAATAGGCGAACGTCCTTTTTTGACAGCATGAATAACATCATTACAAATCATTTGATTACGATAATCATCATGCATTAATTCTTCATATAAATCTTGAAATTGAATGCGTAAATTTTCATTAATTTGTTTGTAAGGACGAAAACTTGTTGGGCGCACAAAAACATAATGCTCAAAAGGTCTAACAATGGCTTGGGCTTTAGCATCCACACGATGAAGAATAGAACCACAACGCATCATAATAATAGGATGGCGGCCATCTTTACGCACCAATGTGGCTGACAATCCTGTAATAAATTTCGCTTTGACTTGCCGAATAATATCGTCAAAACTGACTGAGGGAATATGATGGCATTCATCGACAATGACATACCCATATTGAGAAATCATACTCTCAATTTCGGTATGCTTAGTGAGGCTTTGAATTAGTGCAATATCAATAAATCCTGTAATTTTCTTTCGCCCCCCACCAAATCGACCAATTTTTTTAGCAGGGAGTCCAAGAAAGGTTTGTAGCCGCTCTACCCACTGATCTTGCAGTTGTTTCGTATGAACAATGATCAATGTGTTAGTTTTCCTCTTAGCTATCATCCAGGCAGCAACCACTGTTTTACCGAATGCAGTTGTTGCAGAAAGAACACCAATATCTGATTGGATTAACGCATCTACAGCAAGTTGTTGTTCTGGTCTAAGTTCACCACAGAATTGAATATCTAATGGCTCCCCTGCAAATAATTCTTCTTGAGTTGTGTATTTAATTTTTAGTTCGCGCAGCAATTTCGTAATGTCATCAAAACAACCACGGGGAAGCCCAATATGATGCGAGTAATCACGAGCACAACCAATAATACGTGGCTTATCATAGACAGGTAATCGCATAGCTTGTGCTTTATAGAACTCAGGATTTTGAAAAGCAGCTATACGAATCAATCGGTTTAATAGCGGAGATGGCAATGATTCTTTTTCAATAAAAATCTCATTGCTGACGACCATGTGAATCTTTTTAGGTAATGTATCAATGATCGGCAACGGTACTGGCGGTTTCCAAGGAGTTCTATTTTCCTCTTCAATAATCTCTAATCGTATACCAACAACTCGCCCTTTGGCTTCTGCCTCAATGACTAATTGTTCTACTTCAAAACGAGTTATTTTTTTAATACCTGCAAGATAAGCCCATTGGTCTTCAATAACTTGTAATTGTTCATCGATAAATACGCTATTACCAGCATGCCGTGCTGCTTTTTGTAGAGGCAACGCAATGAGGTTGCCAAAACCACCACGCGGTAAAGTATCCTGATTGGGAAAAAATCGATCATATGAATCCAAACCAACTGCAGGATTAGATTCCATGGTTTCTGTTAAAATTGATGCTCCTAATTTTCTTGCTAGTGCTGCTGGTATTGACTCTTCAAAAAACAACCAAACATGGGCACCTTTACCAGAGCGAGAGCGTTCGAGTACTGCAGGCAAGTTCTTTTGACGACAAGTTTTCAGAAAAGCAACAGCATCCTGCTCCCAGGTTGCTTTGTCAAAATCAGCCGCAAGAAAATAACAAGTTTCGTCCAATAGCATAGGATAAATACCCATCACAAAATCTTGGCCTTTATTGTCATATCCTTGCAAATGCCAATATACAACTACATCGTCTATAGGGATAAATTGTCGATGTTGGCAATCCATACACTTGATACGCGGTTTTTGGCAGACATTTGGAACCCATTCATTTTTACAAGCAGGCGCATACCCAGATTTCTGTGTTTTTCTGTTTTGAAATCGACGAGGATAAACATCTGAACGCCCTCGAAATAGAGATTGAAATAAAGCTATTTTTTCTGCTGTTGACGAGTGTTGGTTAATCATAAATATCAGCCGGTTGGAAGCTGGTTAAGTATAGCTTATGATTGGCGTAAAAAATAAGTGCCAGAAACTCCTTCATATTTTTCTTAACAGAAGTCATCAATAGTATCCTCACCAATCCATTCAAATCCTTGCTCAATACAAAATACTTTGTTAGCCCCCTCTTTATCAAAATATGAACCCAAGTTGGAATGAACATAAAAACCACTCTCAAACACAATTTCCGCAATTGACCATGGTTTAAGACTTTCTTTTTGACATAGGACTAAAATCGATAAATTATTTCTAGCTTTAACAAACTCAAGTATGGTGGACTGCGGATAAGCGTCATTATAAGTAAATACAGTCCCAACTTTAAGCTTATCAAAGTATGCTTGAAGAGGATCTTCCCCTATCTCTTCAGGACAACAAGGAAAATGAGAAGGTACTCTCCACTTATATTGAACACATTTCTCTGTTAACGCCATAACTAACTCTGACTCACGGCTCAATATTTCCATCTCGGTTATTGGTTTATAAATCAATTTATTAAAAGTACCTTCACTATTTTTTTTATCTACATTTGCATTAAGCTTACTTACGTCACAGCCCTTTTGCTCCTCTGAAGATGCATCTAATCGAAGATCATTATGAAACCTATTTTTTTCTATAATCGGCTCATAAACCCATTCGCCCCAAGAACTGCCTCTGGGCTTTTTATTACTACTTGCCCAAAGAGACATACGCTCCTTACAATTTTTAGCTTCATCTGATGTAACCGTCCGCATCCATGCAAAATTTCTTTCAACATCATAAGTATTTAATGATGAGGGATTATCAAGAAATGCTTCAATACTGCCACATATAAATTCAATTTTTTTCCTTGTTATAGGATTCATAAGAGCATTCTCTAGGCGTGTGAGCCATCTAAGATTTTCAGGCCGATTATTTCTGCAATTTGTATCAATGTGATCGACAACATATTGAGGATTGGGTGGTTCTCCATGGAAACCTGTAGCTATAATTCGATGAATACGAGCATCGGACAGATGCAAATAAGGGTTTGATGAGTTTACTTTTCCAAATGTCCACTGGTTATCATTAGGGCGTACGCGCTTTCCACTTCGAGCATGCCGAAATACCGCCCCATTATCGCGAACGAAATATCTTTCCCCTTCAAAAATACATTCTACTTCGCAGTTAAAATTATCTACATCAATTAATTCCATTATCTTTCCCTGATTTATTATTAATTAAAAGTTGTGCAATTTCTTGCAATAAATCAGGATGAAGATGTTGAGAAAGCATGTTTACAAGTTTTTCAACATACCATGTTGGACGAGTACATATGGGATTGACTGTAGTAAGACACATTGTTGTTGCCTGAGAATAAGGCGTTTCTTTATTGTTAGTTAGATTTCTACCCACGAATCGCATTGCCTCCATTAACGCAGCAGCCTGATCGGCTTCATTGCAACCAGATAATTTAAGCGCGGAAATTATATGAAAAGCTAACGCATTTGTTTTTTCCTCTGCCCTTGCTAAATCGGCATTAATTTTGGGAAGATCAGCAGGACACATCGATTCGTAGACAATATTCCTACTTTCACGTACATCATTTGAAAGCTGATTGACTGGCGAAACAACTTCGGAATAGACATGGTAAAGTCTTTTTTCCGCATTTAAATAATCTTCCTCAGTCCAACCAGATGATAGTTTGATAGCAGCCTCAATAAGATGATTTACCTCCTCTAGACTTTTCAGATGATGCTTCCATGGCTCAGACTGCCATTTACGCAAGATTTGACTTGCTTGACGCTTAAGTTGTTCTTTCTTCCTATATCGAGCTTGCTTATCTGCATTTGAATGTTTTTCCATATAATCCCCTAGAAAATTCAATTACGTAACTTTTTAAAAAAGCAACATAATTGAATTTCATAGGCATGTCAAATAAGCTTAGATAAACTTTCAAAAACGAGATTAGGCTTGTAGCCTTTTAAAGTTGTAAAGACCTTTTATTTCACTACTCTCTAAGTATAATCCTGATAGCCAAGCTATCTCGACGGGGAGAATCAAGGGTTTCATCATCCCTTTTGCCTGGCACTTCAATGGTGATGTAGCTTTGATGGAGTGATTCAAATGAATGATAAGGTTATTCCTACTTATTACAGCATAATGCAACTTTGTGATCGTTGGCATTTTGACTTAAGACAAATGCGTGATTTCTTCTCAAAAAAAGCAATTCCTTTATATGCTTGTATTACTGGCAAGAAAGGAGGTGCATTTAACCAGCAAGTTAAAGTACGTGAAACAAAAATTAATACTGCTACAGGCGAGGATTTGAAAAGATTTGGAAGTTTAACCAATGAGGAGTTGGAAAAACAAGGCTTTATCATAAACTCTCTTGAACCCAATTTATATCAAGTATCTAAAGGAACTATGTGTTTCCTTATTGATAATAATGATAGTTTTAAAAAAGTTAGAATTCCTGCCTTAGGAGTAGATGCCTTCGATGTACTCCATGATGATTTTATAGAATTGTGCGATGAACATTCTATTGACCCAAACAAAAGTCTAGAGAATTTGTTTGAAAATGAAGAGTTATTTACGCGAATAGTGAAATCTAAAAAAGATGGGCATGTACGCTTTTTAGAGCCAGCTTGTATCGTCAAATTAGAAGACATTTATATACATAATCAGGATGTTTACAACGCAGAGCAAAACAAGACAAAAAACAAATCCATTCGCCACGATATTATCACCGAGGCTTTATTAAAAATAATATTTCCCAGCCTCAAAACGAATGAACTTGCTTCTAATAAGTTAGGAATGATCTGTTGGGAAAAACTTCCTGATGCACTCCTTGCTATAGGCTGTACTGAAGTTAAAGTAGATTTGAAAGGAGAACTGGATATGCGTGAATTTATGGCCAAACATCAAAAATTAGCTGTCCCAGCAAACAATTATAAAGCATTCCGTAAACGAATATGGGGTGTACTTGATTACTATTTATCTAATGAAAAAATGAATAACTGATGCAGAGTTACGCACTAATGCGCACTGTGCGAGTACGTGCGTAATACTTCCATTATCGTCCTGATTGTCAATTAAACACAATCAGGAGCATTTATCATGAATCACTCTCAAATAGCACAAATTTCTCACGTCGAAGAAATAACAGGCTTTCATCGCTCTACTCTGCGTCGTTGGTGGAAAGAAGGTAAATTTCCGCCCCCTCACAAATTAAACGGAACAACCCTAGTGTGGCAAGTAGAAACTATTAAGCACTGGGTTAAAGAAAACATACCCAAAATTCATATCTAAATTACTGAGCTAAAGAGCACAACGGACTAAAGCACATTAGGCAGCGGTAACAAACAAGTTAGGCACTTTGAAATTACCGCCACACGATAAGTTAAGGATTAACCACTATGAATTTTACAACAATAATCAATAATACAGAACTAGCTTTTTCTGAACAGGGAGTACGAACAACAGATCAGTACGTAAACATTAATGGTGAAGTATTGATGGCTAGACTTAGAGAACTTCCAATCGGTGAAAAAGACGGTAGCCATTTCCTACGTACTAAATTAAAAACCTTAGCCAATAATCAATGTATGTCTCGCGCTGAAAACAATGCTGAAAGTACGGCTAGCATTTTGATGATCGACTGTGACAAGGGGATAAATCAAGATGGACTAGAAATTGAAGGAGCACCTGATCCTCAACTTATCCATGAGGTTTTATTAAAGCTTAATATCGGACATATTATTTATGGCTCACACTCTCATTATTCAGGAAACAAAGGAAATCGTTGCCGTATTATATTAGCTACTCAAAAGCCGTATCATAAGGAACAACTGGCAGCGACTGCAGAGGCATTAGTCTTACTTATTAACCAAAATCTTGATAAAAAATTACTGGCATACGCCAAAGAGAACGGCGTATTTGCTCAAGCATGGTATACCCCAAGAAAACCCTATAATTCTAATGTTACACCATTATATTTTGAATATCTCAACGGAAATCCAGTCGAAGTTTTTGAGCAAGAAACATTGCCACCAACTAGCTATATCCTAATTGAGCCTACCTATTTAGCCGATACATTATTGCCAATAAACGCATTCAATGAACAAAATCATCTTAGTTCTCTATTGGTACAATATGGCTATAAAAAGAAATTAATAAAAAATAATGAAGAACGATGGCTATGCCCCAATTCTACTTCTGGTACAGCAGGCATAGTAGTTAGAGATAATCGATTTTTCAGTCATCATAGCAATGTCTTTAATGATGGCTATTGGCATAGTCCTTTTGACTTAATGCAATACCACGAGAACCTAACAAGGCATGAAGCAATTATCAGAGCAGCACAGACTACTTTAGCACCTAATGGTAAGTCTGTAGATGAATACAACAAAAGCCTAATTAAAAGCACCTCACGAAAAGATAAAACTAACATATCATCGATGGAATATGACGTTATTGATGACATCGAACCTTGGCCAGTGATGATCAATCCAAATGAGCTATTAACGGAAATCGAAAATTTGATTAGACGTTGTATTGTATGCAATTCAGATACTGTAATTGCTGCTACATTGTGGGCAACAATGACTTGGTTTATGGATAGTATTCAGGTCGCCCCATTAGCGGTAATTACAGCACCAGAAAAACGTTGCGGGAAATCTCAATTACTTTTTCTGTTTACCAAGATGGTTAAGAACCCTTTACCTGCTTCCAATATTACTTCAGCAGCATTATTTAGAACGGTTGACCTATGGGGTCCTACTCTTTTAATTGATGAAGCAGATTCCTTTATAAAAGACGATGAAGAATTACGCGGCATATTGAATTGTGGGCATACAAGAGATAGTGCTTTTATTATACGTACAGTTCAGGTTGGTAAAGACTATTATCCCCGAAAATTCAATGTTTGGGGAGCAAAAGCGCTTGCGGGAATCGGCCATCTCTCTGAAACTTTAATGGATAGAGCCATTATCTTAGAATTACGCAGAAAACTTCCCCATGAAAAAGTAGAACGTTTGCGTCACATTGATCCTAATTTGTTTGCTAGTTTAAAAAGTAAATTATCTCGTTTCGCTATAGATTTCTCAGATACAATTTCATCAGCAAGACCCCATCTACCTGAAATTCTTAATGACAGGGCACAAGATAATTGGGAGCCATTACTTGCAATAGCTGATGCTGTTGGAGGCAAATGGCCTGAGCAAGCTAGAAAAGCAGCTATTAGTATGTCTACCCAGGATAATTCCATTGCTAGTATAGGAACAGAATTATTATTAAATATCCAAGATATATTTGAACAAAGAAAAATAGAACGTTTCAGCACCTCAGATTTAATTCAGGCCTTATGTTCGGACGATGAACAACCTTGGGCAACTTATCATCGTGGGCAAGCTATTACTCCACGACAACTTGCTAACTTACTAAAAAGTTATGGTATTAAAAGTAAAGGCATTCGTATAGGAAACACTACACCCAAAGGATTTGAAAAGCAGCAATTTGCAGAAGCGTTTGATCGATACCTAAATTCCATTAATCCCGAAATATGCGCAACAGTGCAACAAGCCAATTCCCATACTAATTATAGCGTTTCTCATTCTATTAATGTTGCAGCAACACTTGACCTATCCGCAACAAGAAGCCCTACGACTGACTTAAGTTGTTGCGGTGTTGCGGATGTTGTAGACGATGTGGTCGAGGTGGGGTTATGACTAGCAATGGTATCTTGCGAAAGGTTTCTGATACTCAGCTCTTTATTGAATTGTCAGCTGATTGGAATAAGTTAAATGTTAAAGGAGTCAAGCAACTGAGGCCTACTATCAGTAATCATAAAGCAGAGATTCTATTGATGCTTCAAAAAAATTACCGGAGAAACTAATGCCAAATTTTAAGGTTACTAAAAAAAATCATTCTGATGCCGAAAAGATCAAACATAAGGCAATAGATACTTTTAATAATCATATCATTCATAATGCTGCGATTGCATCTAATAACATTCGAGCTGATAATTTTGATATCAATGCAGCAAAAGAGAAAACTGATGATGCGTTGGTTGCCTTGAATACCCAGAACAGCCTGCAATCTATGTTAGCCGCTCAAATGCTTTCAATTCATGAGTTGCAGCAAACAACGATGGCTTGTGCTAATGGCTGCAATAGTATTGAACTCAAAAAATACTACACTAATTCTGCTATAAAACTATCCAATTGTTTCGTGCAACAAGTCAATATACTCGCAAAATTGCAAGGCGTGGGCGGGCAAAAAATCGTTGTTGAACGTGTTGATATTCATCAAGGTGGTCAGGCTATTGTGGGGAATATTCAAGGGGGTATGGGTAATAAGGAAAAAATATGAAAACAACCTCAAGAACCGAGAAAAAACATTACGCATTTGAGTCTGCGCCTAGATGTGGCGCACGAACAAAAGGTAACTATGGCAAACCTTGTTGCTGCCCTGCTGTCAAAGGCAAAGCGCGTTGCCGTGTCCATGGAGGAGCAAGACGATCAGGCGCTCCACTTTACAATCTCAATGCATTAAAGCATGGAGAGACAACAGGAGAGGCTAAAGCACTCAGGAAAGAGATTAGACGTGAAATTGTGCGTAGTAAAAAGTTTATCAAAGATCTTATATAGCTAAGTAAATTGGGTTTCAATTTTGAAATTTACTCAATGGTGGGTGGGGGGTACCAGGGTTTTGGAACTGGGTAGGGTCATCCGGTGGGGCGTAACATTCTCAACTATCCTGCCAGCGCACTTTAAATAATGATAATAATTTAAACGAGTTATTCGCTGATTTGGGGGGAACCCTGTTCGATAAATATGAGCGCTAATCTGCTGCGCCAAAATTTATTGTATGAGCACTCTTTCCATGAATAGATTACTGTGTACTTTTTTAAAATGAAGAAAGATATACGGGGGGAATAAGCTTGGCTATATCGATATTCTTAGAAGCCCCTCTACTAGCTCTTGATTCTATTGGAAAGGCCCAAATATTAAATTTATCATTTTTCCAGGTATCCCAGGCTAAGTTATCCCATCCCAGTATTTTGCTCATTAGCTCAATACATTTCAGCTTACCACGATTAATATTGATATTATTATTTTGATGATATCTATGAGAGGCATTAATAGCTCCAGTTATATAATCAGCAACCTGAATAGCATCACAATTTTTTGAATCACAAGTTTTAACATCTTTCACTTTAGCAAAAGTACATGGACTAAGAAAATGATTTGAGATTATTTGGCAGACCTCGTGATGCTTGTCATATCTGTCATTTTTTTCATCGCATTCAATTACTAAATCATCATTTATCATTTCAGTAGATTTAGCGATTAATTGAGTTAAAGTTTTATAAAAAGCTTCTTCTTTTTTTGATGTAATCCAATTTCTATAATGGGCTTTTTCCACAGTAATACATTGATAATGAATTGCTTTATTTATTAATATTTCATAAAAAAGCCGAAGTCCAATATTAATTAAGTTATACCCTTTATGGGTTTTTGACCATTTTATTTCATTGAGGAATTGGTGGTTCTTCTTCGCATGTAGCACTATATTTTGAAATTCGGCATAGAATTCCACTGGAAATATTAAAGCGCCAATTGAGTAATGGCTTGATCCTGAACGATCCACACGAATTTACTCATATATCCCTTGCTCCAATTGTGTTTGAATGATCATCTGTACCAAGAGAATGGAGGCAAGAAAGAGTTGTTCATTAGAAAAAATAAGTTGTTTTTTTAAG
>NZ_JBAQZB010000020.1:0-6261 GCF_049790535.1 Legionella sp. | reverse complement strand
CCTCTTGGTGCGGTACAATTGTTGCCTGGAGATGGGGAAAGTATAGGTTCCGCGTTGGTGGCAGATAAACGAATTAAGGCAGTTCTATTTACGGGCTCAACCGACACAGCAAATCTTATCAATCGTTCATTAGCAACACGTGGAGGAGAGATTATTCCCTTAGTTGCCGAAACGGGTGGTCAAAATGCGATGCTTGTTGATTCTTCAGCTTTATTGGAGCAGGTTGTTGTTGATGTGATAAATTCTGCCTTTGGTAGCGCAGGGCAACGATGCTCTGCATTGCGTGTATTATTTGTTCAGGAAGAAATCTATCCGCGAACTATGGAGCTTTTAAAGGGAGCAATGGCGGAACTGGTTGTTGGTGAACCGCAATGGTTAGTTTCCGACATTGGTCCTGTAATTGATCAATCTGCTTTATCTCTACTGAAAAGTCATGTTGACACTATGAAAAAACGTTATGAAGTGCTTTATCAATGTTCCTTGGATGAATCACTTGCAGCAGGATATTTTATGCCGCCTACAGCCATTGTAATTGATCAGCTTGCTGCTTTGGAAAAAGAAGTTTTTGGTCCTGTATTGCATATTATTAAATTTAAACGAAGCAATTTGGATGCTGTGATCGAGCAGATTAATGCAACGGGTTATGGTTTAACACTTGGTATTCATAGTCGTATCAATGAGACCGTTGAATACATTAGAACACGAGTTCATGCAGGCAATTGTTATGTAAATCGCAATATGACGGGTGCTGTAGTCGGTTTACAACCTTTTGGTGGAGAAGGATTATCAGGCACCGGGCCTAAAGCGGGTGGTCCTAATTATTTGATTAGACTCTGTCATGAACGCACTTATACAGTAGATACAACTGCGGCTGGTGGAAATGCGAGTTTAATGTCTTTACCTGATTAACATTGCATTGCTGAGCTGGTTCAGAAAATAATCATACGCAACATTCAATGGATAGGTCCCATCGAATGTTGCCCATAATAAAGCTCTATATCTATATGTTGATAGAGAAGCAGGTCAATACATTTAAATAATAAAGAGTACCAGTTAGTCTGATGATCCCAATTCTTGTGTTGAACTTAAGAAACAAAATGTCCTATTATGAAAATTATTTAGAAATAAAATATTAGTATAGTGAAGATTTATTTACCATTTAATCAAATAGGGCAATTAGTATTTTTAATCCGAATTCAACCTATATTGTTTCATAACCATTTAAGTTGTTTAGAACTAACGTTTTGAAGGTGATAATGAGGTCACATTGGTATCATCATGACGGGCCCCTCTATCCAGTAATTTATTAGTCCATGCTATTGCTAATGCTGAAATAATAAGAGTCAAATGAATAACTACTTGCCACATGACTGAAAAATTACTAAGTTTCGTAGGATCAATAAATGTTCTTAGTAAATGAATGGAAGAAATACCAATTAAAGAAAGAGCTAATTTAATCTTCATTGCACCAGCGTCTAAATGATCTAACCATTCAGGGTTATCAGGATGAGAGCCTAATTCTAAGTGCGATACAAATGTTTCATAACCTCCCATAACGACCATAATTAATAAATTTGCTATCATAACTACATCAATTAAGTCTAATACCCCGAGCATAATGTGGGTATCATCAAAGCCATTTAAATGAATAATTAGTTCGAACAGTTCACCGATAAAGCGATAAACATAAGCGGCAAGGATGAGAATTAGCCCTAGGTATAAAGGGAGTTGTAACCATCTTCCCATGAAAATAACTGTACTAATACCTTTTTTCATTTTATACATTTAATAATCACCTTTATAAAAAAGTTATCTTAACCGTTATTTAAAAAAATGTTAAGAAATTATAATATTAGTTTTTGGGAGCAAACATTGTTGATGATACTAGCAATGGAAATTGAAGGGTATAATGGTGCTTGGACTTATCGGATTCATTGAATATCAAAATATAAAGCACCTTTAAATAAAATACAGATATTCTCAAAATGTTCTATAATGCGGCTTCCTGTTTTCAATAAAAGAGAAAATCAAAATGAAAAATATTTTGCAATCAGATGACGTAGATGAATTTTCTGGTAAATTTGTGGCAATTCACGTAACTCTTCCTAGCTATTTTGGCAGAAAAGAAGAATTCCCGATAATTAGAGATAATAGTTTATTGTTTGCGTTTATTTGGAATCATAAATGCAATTTGAAGGACGGTGAAACAGGCTACGATATGTCGGAGCTACTGAAGAAAGATGTTCGCCCATCTATCCATACTTTAATTAATTCAAAATTATCGCAGGTAACAATGCAAATGCGACTGGCCACAGATGAGGAACTAGACATAATTAGGACGCTGATTAAAACTAAAGAAGCGAAATTCGAGTATGAAGGATACAAAGATAGTTTGATTAAAATTGATGATGCTATAAATGAATTAACAAGCAATACTCGTTTACACGTGTGAGTTTTTCGGTAAAGACGGAATAAAAATCGATGGTAACTTTCTACTCCGACTTAATTACTCTTGTTTGTAAATTGCTGCATATAAGCAATTTCTAGTAGTTGCCTAAGTTCATCCTGTGTTCAATCCTTCTTGATGCCATGTTTAAGGCTTCTTCGGAAGTCTTTGTCATTTTTTAAAGGGCATTCTAGATAGTCTATTTACAAAGTGAGGCAGTAAACTTTAGAATCTCTATCGGCGAAAAAATATCCATTAGGTAGATTTTTGTAGTTATTAACAGGCAAGAAACCATTTTTCTCATAAAACCGATGCGATGCTACTGCTACCGCAGGAGTATCGAGAAAAATATTTTTGAGTTTTAGCTCTTTTGTTTGTTGTAGGAATTGCTGAAAAAGCAAGGCTGCAACACTAGGAATAGTTCCACGAAGTTCTTTTTTAACAAAAAACTTTCTCATAATACCCGTTTCACTATTTAATTTTTGAAGTCCAATTGAGCCGACAATTTCAGTTCCTTGTTTAGCAATCCAAAAACCTCCATCAGAATAAAAATATAAGGGTTCTAAAAGGTCAGGTTGCTCTTCGGCTTTAAGATTCAATTTGAATTCATTATTTTGGATATCGAGTGCAAAAGTACGAAGAGCGATCTCTTCATCTTTAATGAGCGGAATAATCGAAATTTCAGGCATAATGTATCCAATGTAAGCTAAATTAAACTACTTATGATAACGAAATAAGCCTCCATAAACACTCTTTTTATTTTTATTTATCAATAGCTCAGTTGATTAATAATTATTATATAGCTCCTCTAAAATATCTCGGCTATCCCGTGGCCAACGGAAATACCACTAAGTCTGATTATCACAATAATCAGACTTAGTGTGAATTTCTTTTATTCCCCTCTTGCCCAAAGAACACTAAGGGAATCCCCGCTTTCGCGAGGATCATTTTCTTAATTGCAGTGATTAGGTTACGACTTATTAACTTCCCACATAGCAATATGAGCACCAGTTGGATCAGTGATAATCGCAAAGCGACCCATATTTTTTACTTCAGTGACTTCTTTTACTTCTACAGCACCATGTGCTCTTGCATTTTTTAATGAATCATGAATATCATCTACTAATAGGTAAGCCATCCAGTGAGGTGGAATTTTCCCTTGCATTTCATTAGGTATTTGCCACATGCCAGCTATGTCTTGATCATTAACACTAACTATCGTATAGATTATTTCTTCCGTTTTTATTTCTTTAAACTGCCACCCAAAAACCTTGCTGTAAAACTCTTTTGCAGCATGGATATCGGGAGTGGATAGCTCGTTCCAACAAAATTGACTTGGGTTCATTATAAAACTCCTTTTATTAAACGTAAAAAGTATGAGAGTAAGCGTAGATGAATTAAAGCAAATGTCAAATAGTAACGTATTGTAGTTTAATGGTATGTTAACACCGGACAGTAAACTTTCCTAGGGAGAGTATTGTTTCTTTTGCTTTTGGAAAAGCGGCGTGTAGTGGATTAATTACTAAATTAAATTCTTCAGGAACCATCACTGAGGGAATAGCCATTGCCAAATATTTATTAGGAGTAAAAAAATAGCTTTCTGCAAAAAAACGATTTGAATTAGGTGAAGGAGCATCACGCCATTCATGAGGTAACTCTGAAATATTACATCGAACAATCAATTCATCCGGTATTTCAATTGAAAATTTATAGTAACTAAATCCCGATACTGAAAGCCCATTATGTGACAACCATTAATGATATCAACTTTAGCGTTTATATAAATATCAAGAACTAACAATAAACTTTCACTGATAGATAGGATGACTTTGCCTCCTGATTTATTTATGTGTTTTTACAAATGGTGTACAGTTAATGTAGGTAATTCATTTGGGGAAGTAGATGTGCCTTGCAAAGGCCAAACATCCATTATAATGATTGTCACACCCTAAATTTAAAAGCGTCTTGCTCAATGCAACAGTTATCTCTACTATTTAGCAAAAACAAAATGCTAACATCCAAAGTAAGGTGGATGCTTTGATTAAATTTTCAAAAAAACTAATACCGCAATCACTGAAAAATTTCTTTGAATGGAGTTTTGCATTTATTCTCCTTCTCATTATTATCCCAGTCTTTGTTCCCTTGGTACCGAAAATGCCAGGCTCAGATATTGATTCTTCCTGGGCTACAGCCCTTAATCAAGCAGTGGCGCAAAAATTGTCTTTTGGCAAGAAAATCATATTCACTTTAGGTCCCTATTCATCCATTTATACAAAAGTATATCATCCCTCTACGGATCACATGATGCTTCTGGGTAGTTTTTATTTAGCTGCTTCCTATTGGTTCGCTCTGCTGGTGCTTGGATCAATAGATAACTCATCGGGACAGAGGGCGCTAAATTGGCAGCAGGCCCTACTGAAAAACATGCAATGGCGCTGGATTATAATTTTTATTTTGTTAATTTCGACCATGATGTACATCAAAGATTCTCTATTTTTTTCTTATCCTTTGCTCGTAGGGATTATTAGTTATAAAAGTTTATTTAATAAAAATCCTCAAAATATTTGCTTACCCATCTGTTTTTTACTGTTTGCGCCATTTGGCTTATTAATCTTAATAAAATGTTCATTTATTATGATAAGTTTTGCAACAATGGTGCTCTGTGCTTTATTTTTTATACTCTATAAGAAAAATAATCTAGCTTATGCGTGCTTGATTGGTCCTCTTATTTCAATGCTATTTTTTTGGAAGTTTGCGGGACAATCATTCATTGACTTACCTTATTATCTGGGTCATTCGATCTATTTTGTTTTTGTCTTTACCGAAGCTATGTCTAGAGTAGGAAATAATCAAGAAATCATCTTATATTTAACTTCCTCAACACTGATCCTGTTCTTAATTTACAAACAAAAACAAACAACCGATGCAAAACTATTTTTATTAGCATTATTTGGGATTTTTTTATTTCTTTCATTTAAAACTGGCTTTACACGCCATAATCACGCTCTTATTTCTGGGATATCAATTCTAATTGCTGCGTTCAGCCTTCCTTTTGTCTTATCCTCTCGATTTAGTTTTGCTGTTATCGCTAGCTCACTAATTACCGGAAGTTATATTACTAGCCACTACCGAGCCATCTCAATAAAAGATAATCTCATATCTACTTATTCTTCAAGTTGGTATGGAATCACTTCAAGAATAAGAGATGCGAACTGGTTGCCAAGAAATTTTGACCTTATCATGGACTTTCATCGGACAAAAGCCTCTATACCCATGATGCAAGGCACAACAGATATTTATTCTTATGGACAAACTTATTTAATTGCCTCAGGGAACCTGTGGTCTCCCCGCCCTGTTTTTCAAAGCTATTCAACTTTTTCTCCCTTATTAGCAGAAAAAAATAAAAAACATCTTGAAAGTATTCAAGCGGCGGATAATATTATTTTTAGAATAGAACCCATTGATAATCGTATCCCTGCCTTAGAAGATGGGGCAAGTTGGCCTTTATTAATAAAGAATTACCACTTAGTTCAGCAAGACAATCGTTTTTTATATCTCCAGAAAATAAAAAATTCCTCTATAACTCTATTACCGCTAAAAAGTGAATCACATCGTTTAGCTGAGGTGGTTAATGTACCGTTCACAAGTCAACCTCTCTTTATTGCTATCGATATAAAACCGGGTTTTTGGGGTATTTTAAACGTTATTTTTTTCAAAATAAGCCAACTTGAAATTATTTTTGAACTGGAAAATGGAGTAAAAAAGTACTATCGACTTTCTGCAAATATGGCTAAATCAAATTTTCTCTTATCCCC
>NZ_JBAQZB010000019.1:0-10536 GCF_049790535.1 Legionella sp. | reverse complement strand
AATGGAGATAAGCACTTAATAGGTGGCAATCAAAATGACATCTTTTTTTTACAAGGCGATCTGACTAGCGGTTATGTTGATGGAGAAGGTGGGATCAATATTTTAGACCTAGGAGATTTTGCCTCTAATCGTGGATCTCTACAGATTAATTTGAACGAGCGAGAGCCTTATCTTGTGCATGATGGCTATGATTATAACAGTTTTCGAATAGTTAATTTCCAACACCTACTGACTCGTAAAGAAAAGCCGGATTATATCCATTTAGGCTGCCGTACCAGCTATGTTGATAGCAGAGGCGGCCACTCTAATTCTTATGGACAAGATATTATTGTGATTGGTAATAACCAAGAATGTCATTATCAAATGCAAATAAAAATGTCCCCTTACACAGTTATCAAAAATCAAGCGAATCAAGGAAATTTTTCTTATTTATTGACTCGAGGTAGTGGCGATGCGGAAATACATTTTGAAACTCGAGGAAAAGATACTGCGCAACATCAAATTTCCTTTAATTATACCTTAGCCGAGATTAAACAGCTGCGCTTATTGCCTGATAATAAAGTTATTTTCAACTTAATGTCAGAAGCAGAAAATGGATTTAATGTGACACTTAGTCGTTCAAATAGCACTAAGATATCGTGTATTTTTACGGATGCAGAAATGAAACTGGGCAATGTAAGGACTTATACCCTACAACAAACCAAGAAAAATCTGGGTGAAATTGTTAAACACTATCCAGCACTAGCTGAAAGATTACAAGGATCCATAGTCGCCCACACTCAGAATCAAACAGTAGTAATAGGTTATTCGCTTCATCATGATGTATTAGAGAACGATCTGCTACACCGCAGTCATTTGGTGGGCAATGGAGAAGAAAATATCTATAAGATAACACCGAGAAAAGATGAGAAACAGACACCAAGCATAATACTGTATCCACCTCAATCTCACTCAAAAAAGATAGAGACTTTAGATTTGCGTGCTGTAATACAAAAAGTGGAAGCACATAAACAGTGTGTTTCCACTTTAATAGTACGTAAAAAGGGTAAAAATTTAGATTTGTTAATTAAAGCAAAAGTAAATAAACAGTGTCAATTAGGCAAAAAACTTATTGTTAAGATCATATTAAAAGATGCTGCTAAGATTCCTTGGACGAGTCAATTAAATATCTTAGCGCATCAATCACCTCTTGAAATAAATCAAGTTGTAAAAAATAAAGGCGGAAATAGTCGCAACATTTGGGTTTTATCGCCAAAACCCTTAACATTTAACAAAACTAAAAAAATTATTGTTTTATCAGCTCAGGATGTAGAACCCTACACACGTATAATGCTTCCTAAAATTCCTCATGGTGTAAATTTTGCGCGAACAGGAGAATATTTAAATGATCTTATTATTATCAGTAAACGTATTTATCAACCTCGTACTGTGGTAATTAAAGATTTTTATTCTGCTAAGGGACATGATGCACATAAACTACTAAGCTTATCATTGCATTTTGGTAACGTAACTGTGAATTTAAAAGACATCCCAAGTTTGTCCTTACCAAGCTTAGTTGCATTACAAGATAAGAAGAAAGCAAAAGTATACAACTCCATTTTTGGCTCAAATACCACAAATCAGCGCATAATGAAAGCCGGCTCAAGTTGGATGACGTTGGTAGGGTTTGGTTCAGTGGTAGCAATTTCTATAGCTTATTCTTGTGTCAAACATCTGAGAAGACAGCCTAGATTCACTGTAGAAAATATAGCTGCTGTTGCTCTTCTTCCTCCTGTGATATTACCACAAAGCCACGCTACACCTATTCTTCCTACAACAGAAATGGTAGCTTGTTATAATCAATTTCTTAACGATGATCAATGTGCTAAAAGCCAAATTTTGATTGGAACTTTGATCTTTTGTGCTAATAATGAGATCAGATTAGCTTGGTTTAAAGGAGAAAAAGGCTATGATTCTGTTTATGCTGTTTCCAATTCAACCCGCTTGGATACCTTTGAACTAAGGGCTTCTGGTGACAAGATCTTAATTCGTAGAGAGGATCAATGTCAGCAAGCCATTAATTTAAAAGAGATGAAGGAAGTTTCAAAAGACATGATGGTTGCCGCTCCAATTTTTCAAGAAATGCTGAGAAAGCCTTTAGAGCACTATAGATGGACCATCATATGGGAGCCATTTAAACAACAAATAAAACAAATAGGGCTACATTACTTAGGCGAGCAGTATTTAATTCATACCAATTTGGGAGATTATTTCCGTGTTATGGGCTTGACGCCCAACTGGCAGCAACGGGATGCTGTTCATTGGTCGAAGCGAATATTGAGCTCTTGGCTCAATCACAATTTACTTTCTAGCTGGTCTATCACTGGAGTTTTTTTAGAAACGGCACTCTTACATCCCCATATACAATCAAGATTGCCAGGAGATACTTATCGTTCGAAGTCAATTATACGTTTTATTGCGGATTTATTACAATTCGGACCATCTGTTTCAACGTTTATCCCTTCTTTGGTCGATTTTTTATGTTATCAACATCCTTGGAGTTATGAGATAGCAATGGGATTACGTGGTTCATTAGCTCTGTTGGAAGTAATAAATGATCGTAGTACCTGGTATTTAACAGTAGGTTTATTTATTTTACCGCAAATTCCTTATTGGCTTGAAAACATTGGAATACCAGTAACGCGTTATATCAGTCACACCCTGGAACTATTGGAGAGACTTCTAATTTCCTATAGTTTAATACTCAGTGTGCAAGAAGATTCACAACGTTTGGCGGCAAAAAAAATGACTTTACAGCAAGCTGATCGACGAGTGGAGCAAGGCAAAAAACAGATAGCATGGCTGTACAATTCGGGAGTAAGCTTTTTTAGCAAATTAAAAACTTCTAAAACAGAGATAAATGATACTGAACTCCCCAATTCACAATCAGCTCAAACATCCAAAAGTTAACCAGAAAATGTTTCTCAGTTAAGCCGGGGGAACAATTAAAACCCGTGATTTATAAGGGCAGAATCAGATATTGAGACCAAATTTTAGCTGTTAGGTCGGCTAGATAAGCTATAAGTCTTCAGTTATAAATAAAATTTTTGCCTTAGCTGATTCTAAGACTAGTGTCATCTCTACCTTAAAAGGTTGAAATAACCAACAATTATATCAAAAAAACCCGCTTTAAACGGGTTTTTATTTACACTAAAGATTGTAAGTGATGATTATTCAGCTGCTTCGTTAACAACAGGACGGTCTAATAACTCAATAATTGCCATAGGTGCATTATCACCTTCTCTATATCCACATTTGATGATACGGAGATAACCACCAGGACGCTTCTCAAAACGTGGACCTAAATCAGTAAATAATTTACCCACTGCAGATTTTGATCTTAAAATATCAAAAGCTTGACGACGTGTAGCTACAGAATCAACCTTACTCACAGTAATTAAAGGTTCAATGTAGCGCCGTAAATCCTTAGCTTTGGGCAAAGTTGTTTTAATCAACTCATGCTCAATTAAAGAACAACACATATTTGAAAACATCGCCTTACGATGACTACTTGTACGGCCAAAACTGCGGCCAGAATTACGATGACGCATAACAAAAACTCCTAAACATTACTCGCCAAGACTCGCTGGCGGCCAATTCTCAAGTTTCATACCCAGCGATAATGAACGTGATGCTAAAACGTCCTTAATTTCAGTTAAAGATTTCTTACCAAGATTAGGAGTCTTTAATAATTCATTTTCAGTACGTTGTACCAAATCGCCTATATAATGAATATTTTCTGCTTTCAAGCAATTAGCAGAGCGAACAGTTAGCTCTAAATCATCAACAGAGCGTAATAAAACCGGATCAAAGTCATCGCGTTCTTTATTATCAGATCGTGATTCTTCGAACTTCATATCAACAAATGCATGAAGTTGTCGCTGAAGAATACTTGCAGAAATACGAATTGCTTCTTCAGTATCTATTGTTCCATTAGTTTCTAACTCAATAGTTAACTTATCTAAATCGGTACGATTTTCAACACGTGCACTATCAACATAGTACGCTACTTTTTTAACAGGTGAGAAGCTATTATCTATTTTAAGCTTACCAACAGATTTTCGCTCTACTTCATCGTCAAACTGTCTAATAAAGGAATCTGTACTATGAAATCCTATTCCTTTTTCAACTTTTAACGTCATGTTTAATTTGCCTTTTTCATTCAAATGCGCAATGACAAGCTCAGGATTAATTACTTCAACACCATGTGTCAGTTGAATATCACCTGCAGTAACTTGACAAGGACCTTCCTTATTCAGCGTAACTATGGCTTCTTCACCTGTTGTCACCTTAATTGCAATCAATTTAAGATTAAGCAATAGATCAACAACATCTTCCTGTATGCCTTCAATAGTGCTGTATTCATGCAAAACACCATCAATTGAGGCTTCAGTAATTGCACTCCCAGGCATAGATGACAGTAATATACGTCTCAAAGCATTGCCGAGGGTATGACCAAAGCCACGCTCCAAAGGCTCTAGAACTATTCTAGCTTTATATGGCGATTCAGCCTGTACCTTAAGAACATTAGGGGTCAGCATTTCATTGATTTCAGTATACATTCAGCTATTTCTCCGAGCTTACTTAGAGTAGAGTTCTACAACAAGGTTAACGTTGTAGTCTGAAGATAAGTCAGTTAACGTTGGTGCTGTAGAAAAAGTTCCTTTAAATGCAGAAGTATCTACAGTAATCCAATCACAAGGCGCTCTTTGTTCAGATAAAGCTAAAGCAGCTTGAATACGACCTTGACTTTTGGCTTTTTGACGAACAGCAACCACATCTCCTGAACTTACTAAGAAAGATGAAACATTAACTACTTTATCATTAACTAATATGGCTTTATGCGCTACTAATTGCCTCGCTTCAGCACGAGTAGTTGCAAAGCCTATACGATACACAACATTATCCAAACGTCTTTCGAGAAGAGACATCAGGTTTTCACCAGTAGCACCCTTCATTCGAGCAGCTACTTTATAATAGCCTCGGAATTGCTTTTCAAGAACACCATATAATCTTCTGATTTTTTGCTTTTCTCTAAGCTGAATTCCATAACCGTTCAGGCGTGGTTTTTTATCGCCATGCTGTCCAGGTAATTTTTCAGATTTACATTTGGACTTATGATCACGAACACCACTTTTAAGTAATAGATCACAACCTTCTCGTCGTGATAATTTACATTTTGGACCAAGATATCTAGCCATTAATTACTCCTGAGTCTTACACACGACGTTTTTTAGGTGGCTTACACCCGTTATGAGGGATACCAGTAACATCAGTTATTTCAACTATTTTAAAATCTTGTGATATTAATTCACGAATGGTAGATTCTCTACCAGGACCAGGGCCATGTACAAATACAGCCACAGATTTCATCCCATACTCTTTTGCAACAGCAGCCGCACGCTCAGTTGCAACTTGCGCAGCATAAGGTGTACTTTTTCTTGAACCTCTGAAACCAGAACCACCAGATGTTGCCCAACATAACGCATTACCTTGCCTGTCAGTAAAGGTAACAATTGTGTTGTTAAATGATGCATGCACATGAACGATACCATCAGACACAACACGCTTTGCCTTTTTGCGTACTTTTTGCTGCTTTGACTTAGTTATTGCCATCTTACATTCCTACATAAAAAATCAATTAGTAGTGCCTTTTCTACGACCTTTACGAGTACGAGCATTAGTTTTCGTACGTTGTCCGCGTAGAGGCAAACCTCTTCTGTGTCTTAATCCACGATAACATCCCAGATCCATTAGGCGCTTAATATTCATTGTGACAATACGACGCAAATCACCTTCCACAGTAATTTTCGCAATTTCTGCTCTCAACTTTTCTAATTGAGCATCAGTCAACTGAGAAACTTTAGTTGAAGGATCTATATCAACTGTTGAACATAATTTCAAGGATGTAGTTTTACCGATACCATAGATAGCTGTTAAAGCAATCACAATATGCTTGTGATCTGGTATATTTACTCCTGCAATACGAGCCATTAACTTCTCCGAACGTTATTTTGTTCTGTCAAAAAAGGACAGAAGAATACTATTTTTATAAAATTAAATCAAGTGGATATTAACCCTGCTTTTGCTTATGTCGGGCATCTTTACAAATCACTCGTATAGTGCCACTTCTTTTAATAATTTTGCAATTGCGACAAATTCGCTTTACTGATGCTCTAACTTTCATTCTTAACTCCGACAAATATCATAACAGACCAGGTAATTTGTTACCTTTAAAATTAGCCTTTTTCATTAAAGAATCATATTGTTGTGTCATTAAATAAGCTTGTATCTGCGCTACGAAATCCATAATGACAACTACAATAATCAGCAACGAAGTGCCTCCAAAATAAAAAGGAACATGCCATGTGTACATTAGAATCTGAGGCAACAAGCAAACCAGAACCAAGTATAATGCACCAACTAATGTTAAGCGAGTCATAACCGCATCAATATATTTTGTTGTTTGCTCACCAGGTCTGATCCCTGGAATATAAGCTCCAGATTTCTTTAAATTTTCCGCAGTATCTTTTGGATTAAATACAAGAGCAGCATAAAAGAACGCAAAAAACAAAATAGCTACCGCATAGACAATTAAATACAAAGGCTGCCCAGGCGATAAAGCCATCCCAACATCAGATAACCATCCTAAACCCTTAGTATGAGAAAAGAACTGAGCTAATGTAGCAGGCAATAATATAATACTGGATGCAAAAATTGGAGGAATTACACCAGACATATTTATCTTTAACGGTAAGTGGCTTGTTTGCGCTGCATAAATCTTTCTTCCTTGTGTTCTTTGTGCATAATTAACTCTAATTCGCCTTTGAGCACGTTCCATAAAAACTACAAACCCTGTAACAACAACTACAATTACTGCAACTATAATTAATGTAAGCGCCTGCATTTGTCCTTCTTTTACTTGTTGAAGTACAGAAGCTATAGCATTAGGCATGCTGGAAACAATTCCAGAAAAGATAATCATTGAAATACCATTTCCAACACCCTTTTCGGTAATTTGCTCACCTAACCACATTAAAAACATAGTTCCTGTAACCAAAGTGATTACAGCAGTAAAATAAAAAGAAATATCAGGATTTAGCGCAATTTGCTGCCCTACTAACCATCGTGCCATGCCTAAAGACTGAAATACAGACAGGAGCAAGGTCAAATATCGCGTGTATTGATTTATTTTTCTACGTCCAGATTCGCCTTCTTTTTTCAGTTGCTCTAACTTGGGAAGTACAACTGAAAAAAGCTGAATAATAATAGATGCAGAAATATAGGGCATAATACCTATAGCAAATACGGTTACCCGTGATAATGCACCACCAGAAAACATATTAAACAAGCCAAAAATGGTATTTTGCTGCTCATTAAAAAAATTAGCTAGGCGGGTAGGATCCAATCCAGGTACGGGTATGTGAGCGCCCAAGCGATAAACTAAAATTCCAAGAATAACAAATATTAATCTCGATTTAAGTTCCGCCAATCCACCACGAGATTGGCTTCCATTATGTTTTTGGTTTTTCATAGTCACTCTTCTATGCTGCCACCTAAACCTTCAATGGCTAAGCGAGCTCCTTTAGTAACCCTTAAACCTTTTAGTTTGATGACTGTAGTTATTTCGCCTGATAAAATCACCTTTACATCTTTAATTGAACTATTAATTAATCCAGCTTCTCGTAAAACATTTAAATCAATGACTTCAGCCGATAACTTGGCAAGTTCACTTAAGCATATTTGATCAACAGTTCTACCAACTCGAGACTTAAAGCCCATTTTTGGTAAACGTCTTTGAATAGGCATTTGACCGCCTTCAAAATTTATTTTATGGTATCCACCTGCTCTAGCTTTTTGACCTTTATGCCCTTTGCCACTAGTTTTACCTAACCCTGATCCTATACCTCTACCCAAACGTTTTTTGGGACGACGTGAACCTGGTTCCGGTGATAGTGAATTTAAATTCATTATACACTCTCCTCAACTAGCAATAAGTAATCGACAGTATTTATAAGCCCACGAATCGCTGGAGTATCATTATGAGAAACACTTGAATTAGTTTTTCCTAGACCCAATTGCTTCACGATAGAAACATGTTTTGGCTTCCTACCAATAACACTTTTTACCAAAGTAATTTTAATTCTTTTTTCCATAATTAGCCCGCCATAACTTCATCAACAGTTTTACCACGCTTGGCAGCAACATAATCTGGAGTACCAATGTTCGTTAGAGCACCGATTGTAGCTCGTACAATATTGCTTGGATTTGTAGAA
Source organism: Legionella sp. (assembly GCF_049790535.1). GTDB lineage: Bacteria > Pseudomonadota > Gammaproteobacteria > Legionellales > Legionellaceae > Legionella. Next base: position 2,221 of record NZ_JBAQZB010000019.1, on the reverse strand, counting down.
CCAATACTTTTAGCTAATATATTTTGTACGCCTAAAACTTCCAGTACAGCTCGCATCGCACCACCAGCAATAATCCCAGTACCTTCACTGGCAGGCTTCATAAATACTTTAGAAGCGCCGTAGTTCCAAGTAACTTGGTGAAATATAGTTGTTCCAGATAATGGAATATAAACCATATTTTTCTTTGCTTGTTCCATTGCTTTTTGAATTGCTATTGGAACTTCACGTGCTTTACCTCTACCAAAACCTACTTTACCTTTACCATCTCCTACCACAACTAAAACTGCAAAGCCAAACACACGTCCACCTTTTACAACTTTTGCTGTGCGGTTAACTGCTACAAGTTTTTCTTGATAGCCATCTGATTTAGGTGATTCTTCGAATGCCATAATCGTTCCTTAAAAATCTAATCCAGCTTCGCGAGCACCTTCAGCAAGGGCTTTCACTCGGCCATGATATTTATAACCAGCACGATCAAATGCAACTTGAGTAATACCCTTCTCACTTGCACGCTTACCCAGTAATTTACCTACTAAGTTTGCTTGTTCAACTTTGCATTTACCGCTTAAACTGGCTCTTAATTCTTTATCGTTAGTTGAGCATGATGCTAAAACTCTATCGCCAAGTTTATCTGCTTCAATAATTTGAGAATAGATATGCAAACTACTTCTATAAACAACTAAACGTACCCTGCCTGATTGACAAATTAACGCCTTAGATTTCAATCCACGTCTCTTACGTGAGTTATACTTATTCATAACTTACACCTTATTTCTTTTTCGCTTCTTTACGAGCAATTTGCTCACCAGCATATCGAACACCTTTTCCTTTATAAGGCTCTGGGGGTCTAAATGCTCTGATTTCAGAAGCAACCTGTCCCAAAATTTGCTTATCAGCACCTTTTAGTAATATTACTGTATTGCTAGGAGTCTCAACAGAAACACCCTTAGGTAACGAATACTCAATAGGATGGGAAAAGCCTAGAGATAAGGTAATGGATTTGTCTTTAGCTTGTACTCTATAACCTACACCAAACAATTCCAATGTTACCACAAAACCCTCAGTAACACCGTGAACCATGTTACTCACCAGTGCTCTTGCAGTTCCAGCCTGAGCCCAAGCTCGAGGATCGTTCGCTGCTGGAGTAAACTCAATGTGGTTAAACTCTTTATTTTTTGTAATCGTCACTAACTTATTTATTTTTTGAGTTAGTGCTCCTTTAGGCCCTTTTACAGTAATTTCTCCATCAGCTAATGTTATTTCTACATTTGCTGGCTGGACTACAGGGGCTTTCGCTACTCTAGACATATCATTCCTCTCAAGTATTAAGCCACTTCACAAATGACTTCGCCACCAACGCCTTTCAGCTTTGCAGATACATGAGTCATTATACCTTTAGACGTGGACAATATAACCACCCCAAATCCAGGAATAGAAGTTAAATCTTTATAAGATTTATATACTCGTAATCCAGGTCTACTAATTCTCTTAATCAGTTCAATAACAGGTTTGCCATGATAATACTTCAGCTTAATTGTCATTAATTTAAGATTATTATCTAATCCTTCCACGAAGAAGTCCTGAATATAGCCTTCTTCTTTAAAAACACGCATAATTTCTTCTTTTAAATTAGAAGATGTTAATGTTACTTGCTGATGCTTAGCTTGTTGACCATTTCGAATTCGGGTCAGCATATCAGCAACGGGATCATGCATACTCACAATCGTTCTCCAAAAAATTTACCAGCTGGATTTTCTTCCGCCTGGTATATTGCCAACCATTAACTGTTGTCTTAAGCAAATTCTGCAAAGAGCAAACTTACGATACACGCCATGTGAACGACCACATTGCTGGCACCGTTTGTTATGACGTACAGGATTTGAATTAACAGGTAACTTTGCTAGTTTTTCCTGACTATCCATAATCATCTGAAAATCTGTAGATGATTTAATCAATTGTTTCAATTCGTTTCTGCGTTGCCTGTATTTATCCACAAGTTTAACACGCTTTAACTCGCGCATAAGCATTGATTTCTTAGCCACAATTTCACCCTTCTATTTTTTATCTCTATCTTTCAATGGAAGATTAAACGCTTCTAATAAAGCTTTAGCTTCTTCATTTGTTTTGGCACTTGTAGTAATACAAATATCTAATCCACGAATGCCATCAGTTTTATCGTAATCAATTTCGGAAAATACAATTTGTTCACTTATACCCATAC
>NZ_JBAQZB010000018.1:0-26622 GCF_049790535.1 Legionella sp. | reverse complement strand
ACTCTTTAGCCATAGAACAATTTATGAAAAATTATTTCAAAATAATTAAACGCAGCCGAGAATTGAATGAGATGTTATTACAATGGTTTGATGAAACTATTGCCCAACCACCAAAACAAAAATTAGTACATTTAGATAATGACTTTCAATTATCAAATCACTACATTGAAGTACGTTCGCTGCGCGTATTTAACCAAAAACCCCAAGCGCTACTTAAATTATTTCTCTGGATTGCCAAACGACCTGACATTGAAGGGGTAAGAGCGAGTACCATTCGCTTAATCAGAAAATCACTTTATTTAATAAACAAACAATTTAAAATGTCGTTAAAAACAACTGAATTGTTTATGAACATTCTAAAAACCAATAAAAACCCCTATAAAGCATTACAATTTATGAATTGCTATGGAGTTTTAGAGCATTATCTTGAATGCTTTGAATCGGTTACGGGACAAATGCAATATGATCTATTTCATGTATTTACTGTTGATCAGCATACTTTATTCGTAATTCGTAATATATCGCGTTTTAAACAAAAAGAGTATGTGCAACAATTTCCTCTATGTGCACAAATTATTCATTCTTTAGATAAGACAGAAATTCTTTACCTAAGTGCATTATTTCATGATATTGCCAAAGGACAAGGTGGAGACCATTCCGAATTAGGAGCCATAGAAGCTCAATATTTTGCTCAAAATCACAAATTACAAAAAGATGACCGTGATTTACTTATTTGGTTAGTACGTAATCATTTACTCATGTCACGCACTGCACAAAGGGAGGATATTTATGATCCTAATACCATCAAAAATTTTTGCCAACTGTTGCCACAACCTCACTATTTAGACTATCTATATCTACTGACAGTAGCAGATATTTGCGGTACTAATCCCAACTTATGGAATGCATGGAAAGACTCTCTATTAAAGGAGCTCTATTGTGCAGCCAAACACCTGTTGCATAAAACCCAGGAATTAATGGATGAAACCACGTCCATTAATCTAAAAAAACATTACGCTTTAACTATTTTGGTTGCAGAAGGAATATCTCCTAAAGCAATTAACGAATTGTGGGGAAATATAAAAGACAAATATTTTTTGCACGAATCACCAGAAGTTATTGCACGACATACTAAAGCAATATTAACGTGCAGCCAGTTTCCTTTGGTTATGATTATGCCACATCATAGTCAGGGCGGAACTGAAGTCTTTATTTATATGCCGCACCAGGATGCTCGATTTACGATAACTACCGCAGTCTTAAGTAATTATCATGTTACTATTCACGAAGCAATGATCATGACCTGTGATAATCAGTTTGATTTGGACACCTATATTATTTTAGATGAACAAAATCAAGCATTTTTCAATTCAAAACGTTCTACAGAGATTCAACAGGCTTTATGCAGACATTTGGCGCAAAAAGATCAACTTCCTGTTATTTCAAAAAAAAGACGTTCTCTTGTTTTAGCGCACTTTAATGTTGAAACACAAATTAATTACAGCAGTAATCTACTTAATAATCATACTCATTTGTTTTTGGTAACGGGAGACAGACCTGGATTGCTAGCCACGATTAGCAGAGTATTTTTAACATTTAATATTCATTTACATAATGCAAAAATTGTCACTGCCGGTGAAAAAGCTGAAGATATGTTTTATATTACCAATCAACAGAATCAAAAATTAAATAATGAAGAGAAAGAAATTTTACGACAAAAATTAATTGAGGAGCTTTCCTAGTGTCGAAGCATTCATTCAGCGACACGTTTTAAAAAAATCAGATAATAAAAGAGCACTTTCTTGCTGCATTATTCCTTCATCAATTTGCACTCTATGATTTAGAGGATTACCTTGTAATAAGTTACATACAGAACCTGCAGCTCCTGCTTTAAAATCACGAGTTGCAAAAACCAGGCGTTTTATGCGGGCATGGACTAAAAGTCCGGCACACATAGAACAAGGCTCAAGAGTTACATAAAGAGTAGTACCTAATAATCTGTGGTTTTTTAATTGTTGCGAAGCCTGCCTGATTACCCGGACTTCAGCATGATCAGCAGGATCATGACTGTTTTGCACCGCGTTTCTACCGACACCTAATAAAACTCCTTCCATGTTAACCAATACTGCCCCAACAGGAACCTCTCCTTCGCTTTGTGCCAGGAAAGCTTGTTTATAGGCTATTTCCATCCAGTAATGATCATTCATTTTGTCGTCATTTCATCATTAACCCATACGTAGTTGACGCTTTTTCCTATTCCCATTCAATAGTAGCGGGCGGCTTACCGGAAATATCATAAGTAACACGTGATACACCTTCAACTTCATTAATTATGCGATTGGATACCTTGCCTAAAAATTCCCACGGTAAATGCGACCAATGAGCTGTCATATAATCTACTGTTTCTACCGAACGCAGACAAATTACATATTCATATTTACGCCCATCACCCATAACACCCACGCTTTTAATGGGTAAAAATACAGCAAACGCTTGACTCACTTTATGATAAAGATCTGCCTTATGCAGTTCGTCGATAAAAATAGCATCTGCCTTACGTAAAATGTCCGCATAGTGCTTTTTAACTTCAGCTAAAATCCGTACTCCTAAACCTGGCCCCGGAAAGGGATGCCTGTAAACCATATGATGTGGTAAACCCAACTCAAGCCCAATGTGGCGCACTTCATCTTTAAATAATTCACGTAGTGGCTCTAATAATTTTAACTTCAAGTTTTCAGGAAGACCTCCTACATTATGATGTGATTTAATAACAACTGAAGCACCATTAGTGCTTGTCGCAGCAGATTCAATCACGTCAGTATAGATTGTTCCCTGAGCAAGCCAGGATATATTTGAAATTTTATGCGCTTCTTCGTCAAACACCTCAATAAAAGTACGACCAATAATTTTTCTTTTTTCTTCAGGACAGGTAATACCTTTAAGGGCATTTAAAAACTTTTCTTCAGCATTAACTGCGATTACATTAATACCCATATGCTGAGCAAACATCTTCATAACTTCATCTGCTTCATTGAGGCGCAATAAACCAGTATCAACAAAAACACAAATTAATTGATCACCAATAGCTTTGTGTAATAAAGCAGCAACAACTGAGGAATCAACTCCTCCGGATAAGCCAAGCAATACATTCTCTTCACCTACTTGCTCTCTGATTTTATGAATTGCTTCATCGACAATAAGTTCAGAAGTCCAAGAAGTCCAAGCATGACAAATATCCACAACAAAATGTTTTAAAATACTTAATCCTTGTTCGGTGTGGGTTACTTCTGGATGAAATTGCAAACCATAAATACGTCGACTTTCATCAGCCATTCCAGCAATCGGCGCATTATAAGTTTCACAAATGATCTTAAAGCCAAGGGGTAATTGCGTCACCTTATCGCCATGACTCATCCAAACATCTAATAAAGCATCTCCATCCGCTGAATTGTGAACTTCGACTTGTGAAAATAATTGGGAGCGATCAAGTAACTTTAATTCCGCGTGACCAAACTCTCTTAATGAGGATGATTTCACTTCACCACCTAATTGAACTGCTAAGGTTTGCATACCATAACAGATGCCCAATATAGGAAGATCGGCAGTAAATATCCATTCTGGGGCGCGCGGATTTGCCTGATGGGTTACTGTTGATGGACCACCAGATAGAATCACACCACAAGGATTAAGTTGAGTGAATTGCTGAAGCTCTATATTAAAAGGATGAATTTCGCAATATACACCTAACTCACGTACACGACGTGCAATTAATTGAGTGTATTGAGAGCCAAAATCAAGAATTACTAAAGGATGTTGTTTTAAATCATTCATTATTAATTATCTACCTGATAATTCGGTGCCTGTTTGGTAATACTGACATCGTGCACATGTGACTCATGAATTCCAGCATTAGTCACTTGAACAAATTCTGTTTTGGTATGCAATTGTTCGATTGTTTCACATCCTGTATAACCCATACATGAACGCAAACCCCCTAATATTTGGTGAATAATTGTTTGTACTAACCCTTTATACGGAACACGTCCTTCAATTCCTTCAGGAACTAATTTTTCAGAACCTAAAGAAGCATCCTGAAAATATCGATCACTTGACCCTTGTGCTGAAGCCATTGCACCAATAGAACCCATGCCCCGATAGCTTTTATAAGTAGTACCTTGATACAACTCTATTTCGCCAGGTGATTCTTCGGTCCCAGCAAACATACTTCCCAACATTACTGTATCAGCACCTGCTGCAAGTGCTTTACACACATCACCAGAAAAACGAATACCTCCATCAGCAATTATAGGAATTTGTCCTTTAAGCTCTTGGGCAACATTGGCTATAGCACTAATTTGTGGCACGCCGACACCTGTTACAATACGAGTAGTACATATAGAGCCAGGACCAATACCGACTTTAACTGCGTCAGCACCTGCAGCATATAAATCACGAGCGGCTGCAGCTGTAGCTATATTCCCAGCAATTACTTGGATGTCAGGATAGTATTTTTTAATCCATTTCACCCGATCAATCACTCCATGAGAATGGCCATGAGCTGTATCAATAACAATGACATCGACCCCTGCCTCCACCAATGCTGCAACCCGCTCATTAGTATTATTACCTACCCCAACAGCGGCACCCACACGAAGTTGCTCTGCACTGTCTTTGCAAGCGTAAGGATTTTCTTTTGCTTTTTGAATATCTTTAACTGTTATTAAACCTCGTAATTCAAATGCATCATTTACTACTAATAATTTTTCAATACGATGTTTATGCAACAACCTGCGTACCTCTTCACGAGCAGCTCCCTCTTTAACCGTCACTAAACGTGATTTAGGGGTCATTACCTTAGCAACAGCTAAGGATAAATTGGTTTCAAAACGAATGTCACGACTGGTTACAATCCCTACTAAATTTTGACCATCAACTACAGGAACACCTGAGAAATTATGGTTAGTCATAACATTCAATAATTCCTTTACTGTGATATCAGGAGTTACAGTAACTGGGTCTTTAACCATTCCACTTTCAAATTTTTTCACTTTACGAACCGAATCAGCCTGAGCACTGATTGTCATATTCTTATGAATAATACCAATACCGCCCTCTTGTGCTAAAGCAATGGCCAAGCGTGCTTCAGTCACTGTATCCATTGCTGCGGATACTAAAGGCATATTCAGATTAATTTCTCGAGTTAGTTTAGTTTTTAAAGATACATCTTTAGGAAGAATTAAAGAGTGCGCAGGAACAAGTAAAACATCATCAAACGTTAATGATTGTTGCACTATGTTTAAAGACATTTTATTCTCAACAAAGTAGTTAAAATAACCAGAAAGTATACTACAAATACTACAAAAATTAAATAGGTAAAACTTAAACTGTTTTTAAGTTACTATACCAGTTGCTACGCTAATAAAAGGAAAATAATGGTTTTTAGCAATTTAATAACCAGTTTGTTTATTATAGAGCAATTATCTATTAATTAACCCGATAACACTTGTATTAAATATTCAATAGCGTGTACACTGGTTCCTAAGAATGTGTTGAATCAAAAAACAGGAAGGGTTCAGCGTTGGCTAAAATAATTGTTATTACATCAGGTAAAGGTGGAGTAGGAAAAACTACTTCTTCGGCAGCTATTTCTTCAGGTCTTGCCTTATTAGGTCATAATACTGTAGTCATCGATTTTGACATAGGTTTAAGAAATCTGGACATCATTATGGGTTGCGAACGCCGTGTCGTTTATGACTTTATTAATGTCATAAATGGAGAAGCTACCCTGAATCAAGCACTAATTAAAGACAAGCGTCTTCCAAACCTATTTATTCTTCCTGCGTCACAAACACGGGATAAAGATGCGTTAACTATTGAAGGTGTTGAAAAAGTTCTTAATGATCTGGCGCAAAAATTTGAATTTATTATTTGTGATTCACCCGCAGGAATTGAAACAGGTGCATTAATGGCTATGTATTTCGCTGACCATGCGATCGTAGTTACCAACCCTGAAGTGTCTTCTGTACGTGATTCTGACAGAATTCTTGGTCTACTTGCCAGCAAAACAAAAAGGGCTATCGAAAATAACACCCCAATACAAGAACATTTATTACTAACACGCTATGATCCAGAACGTGTGGCGCGTGGTGATATGTTGTCTGTAAATGACGTAAAAGAAATTTTAGCTATCCCATTAATTGGGGTTATCCCCGAATCCAAATCAGTATTGAAAGCTTCAAATACAGGTGTACCCGTTGTACTTGACGAGGGTAGTGATGCAAGCCTTGCTTATCAAGACGCAATTGCTCGTTTTCTTGGGGAAGACAGACCAATGCGTTTTATAAGTAATGATCGTAAAGGGTTATTGCGTCGCTTATTCAGCAAAAACAAAGAGGAAGTGACTGTATGAGCATATTCAACTACTTACGCAGAAGAACGGCTTCAGCCTCTGTTGCAAAAGAGCGTTTGCAAATCATAATTTCTCATGAGCGCTCACAACGAAATACTCCTGATTATCTGCCACAGCTTCAAGAAGAAATTTTGGCGGTTATTGCAAAATACGTTAACGTTACACGCGATCAGGTTAGTGTTAATCTTGAACGTATGGGAGATAATTCAGTACTTGAATTGAATATTACAATGCCCGATGACTTAGCAGAAGAAGCATAACCCTATGATTTCACTCTATTGTGAACTTTATTTATCTCCTGCTTACAGGACAACCAACCTCTGCTAGCCTATAAGAATTAGGTTACTCCCAATGATTAATTCCTGAGCTCTTATACAAAAATTCTATAAAGATTTGGTGTTGCTTTAATTCTTCACCCTGCGCTTGAATTACTATAGGATTCACTAGTTGCAATGCAGCAGCTTTGTGTGTCTTGTGTGCAGATTTATTGGTAGTCTCTTCATTTTCAGCAAACAAACTGCCTTGACCTCCAGTCATAGACAAATAAACAAAAGCTAATATTTCGGCATCAAGTAACGCTCCATGGAGCTGACGATTAAAGTGATCAATGCCAAAACGTTTGCATAAGGCATCTAAACTATTACGTTGTCCAGGAAATTTTTCACGAGCATAGGTTAACGTATCAAAAATATCGCAATAATCTTCTAATTTTTTTTGCCATCGTACATGGTGTAGTTCAGAGTTTAAAAATCCCACATCAAACGCTGCATTATGGATAATTAACTGAGCACCATCAATAAATTGCAAAAAATCAGATACCATATCAGCAAATAATGGTTTGTCTTGTAAAAACTGATCACTAATACCATGTACCCTAAACGCGCCGGCATCGACTGCACGCTCAGGATTAAGATAAATATGGAAGTTTTTTCCGGTTAATTTTCTATCGATTAATTCCACACAGCCAATTTCAATGATACGATGTCCTTGTTCATGACCTATACCAGTGGTTTCTGTATCCAATACTATTTGTCGCATTAATTTACTCACTAAGCTCTTTTATACCCTGATTAGCTAAAGCATCAACCAAATCATTCTCCACATGACCTGAATGTCCTTTAACCCAATGCCATTTGATTTGATGCACAGAGGCTAAATCATCTAATATTTTCCACAGATCTGCATTTTTTACGGGCTCTTTTTTCGAATTACGCCAATCATTATTTTTCCAGCCACTTAACCACTCCATCATTCCTTGCCGTAAATATTGAGAATCGGTATGTAAATTAACAACACAAGGACGCTTTAGTGCTTGCAAACCCTTAATCGCCGCCAGTAACTCCATACGATTGTTAGTAGTAAGCGTTTCCCCTCCATGCAATGTTTTTTCCTGTCCTTTGTAGCGAAGCAAAACACCCCAGCCCCCAGGGCCTGGATTACCTTTGCATGCTCCGTCGGTATAAATTTCGATACTCACTTCAATTTACCCCAAAGTTAAATAAGACTCTTGTTACCAAAGACGAATTGAGAAAACTCCTCATTTATAATCTTTTGTTTAATTACAGCAATATCAGGAGCAAAATATCGGTCACTATCATAAGGAGTAACATAATCACGCACTTTATTATATGCTTCGATGAGTAAAGGAGCTGTTTTTAAAGGCTTACGAAACTCGATACCTTGACATGCTGCCAATAATTCAATTGACAAAATAGTCGCTGTATTATCATTCATATAATGCAATCTTTTGGCTGCATTAGTTGCCATGGATACATGATCTTCCTGATTAGCAGAAGTTGGTATACTATCCACAGAATGTGGATGAGCAAGTGCTTTATTATCGCTGGCACACGAAGCAGCCGTTACATGAGCAATCATAAAACCAGAATTTAAACCGCTTTCTTTAACTAAAAAGGCAGGCAAACCGCTAAATTGTTTATCAATTAATAAAGCGATACGACGTTCCGCATTAGCACCAATTTCTGCAATGGCCAATGCAAGATTATCTGCAGCCATTGCGATAATTTCGCCATGAAAATTACCTCCAGAAATAATATCACCCTCTTCACTAAATATTAAAGGATTATCAGTAATGGCATTTGCCTCAATCTGCAATGTTTCACGAACAAAGCGAATTTGGTGCAGGACTGCCCCCATAATTTGCGGTTGGCATCGTAATGAATAAGGATCTTGAACCCGAGAACAATACAAGTGAGAGTCACGAATCTCACTACCCTTTAATAACTCTCTATAATAGCACGCAACATCCCGTTGTGCTTGCTGTCCTCGTATCTGATGAATACGATCATCAAAGGGGACAGAACTTCCCTGAGCTGCATCCACCGATAATGCGCCAGAAACGAGGGCTGTTACAAATAGATTTTCGCTCGCAAAAAGCGCCACAATAGCCAAAGCAGTTGAAACCTGCAAGCCATTAAGTAACGCCAAGCCTTCTTTAGCTTCCAACTCTATAGGTTCAAGACCAGCAATTTTTAAACCATCAACGGCCTTAATTAGTTTACCTTGGTAGCGTACTTCCCCTACTCCGAGTAATGGTAAAGACATGTGCGCTAATGGAACTAAATCACCAGAAGCACCTACTGAACCTTTGGTCGGAATACAAGGAAAAACTTGGTGATTAAATAATGAAATCAAGGCATTAATTAATTCCAGGCGCACACCAGAATAACCTTGAGATAAAATATTAATTTTAAGTAACATGCTTAGGGCAACTACTTCATCAGAAAGTAAGTCACCTGTGCCACATGCATGTGATAAGACAATATTTCTTTGTAACTGTTTTAAATTCTCAGAGGATATTTTTTTATTCGCTAAAGATCCAAAACCTGTATTAACTCCATAAACGATTTTTTTTTCCTGTATCACCTTCAGTACAATTTGATGTGCTGAGTTGATAACATTCAATGCACTTTCCGAAAGCGTGCAGGGTAATTTTTTACTTAAAACATGTTTAATCGACTGTAATGTCAATTGACCTGGATGAAGAATAAAAGGCTCAGACATTAATTAACTCCCTTTGGTACAAAGAACAAATCAAATAAATAACTACTGAATTGTCAACGGTCTACAAATTAATCTTTTTTATTACATAAGTTTTACTGTTCTAGAATTCCATTGGCAACCACAATTTATTTTCTATTGCGCATTGCTTAGCAAGCACATAACCCGCATCTGCATGGCGCATCACCCCTGTTGCAGGATCATTATGAAGTACTCGAGCAAGCCGAAGTGCTGCTTTTTCAGTTCCATCCGCAACAATAACCACTCCAGCATGTTGTGAGAATCCCATTCCAACACCACCACCATGATGAATACTTACCCATGTTGCCCCACTGGCGCAGTTTAATAATGCATTCAAAAAGGGCCAATCAGATATGGCATCACTACCATCGAGCATTCCTTCCGTTTCACGATTAGGACTAGCAACGGATCCAGAATCTAAATGATCACGGCCAATTACGATCGGTGCCTTAACTAAGTTATTTTTTACCATTTCATTAAATGCTAAAGCCAAACGTACACGATCTTTTAAGCCAACCCAGCAAATACGCGCTGGTAAACCTTGGAAGGCAATTTTTTCCTTTGCCATATCCAGCCAATGATGTAAGTGTTTATTCTCAGGGATCAGCTTTTTAACCACTTCATCTGTGGCATAAATATCTTCAGGATCTCCGGACAAAGCCACCCATCTAAAAGGTCCGATCCCTTCACAAAATAATGGCCGGATGTAAGCAGGTACAAATCCCTCAAACGCAAATGCATTTGTTTCACCTGCTTCAAATGCCATTTGTCGGATATTATTGCCATAATCAAAAACTGGAATTCCCCTTTTTTGAAATTCAAGCATGGCATGTACTTGAATTGCCATCGATTTTTTAGCTTCGTATACTACTTGCTCTGGGGCTGTTCTACGCTTAGTAGCGGCTTGAGTAAGAGTCCATCCAAGAGGAAGATAACCATTCAAGGGATCATGTGCACTAGTTTGGTCAGTGACTAACGAAGGCGTAGCATCACGCGCGACTAGCTGTGGAAAGATCTCTGCAGCATTCCCTAAAATAGCGACCGAAATAGGTATTTTTCTTTGACACGACTCATCAATCCATTGTAATGCTTCATCCAGATTCGTTGTGTATCGATCCAAATATCGAGTTTTCAAACGTTTTTCAATGCGCGACAAATCACATTCAACCGCTAAAACACTAGCACCAGCCATTGTTCCTGCTAAAGTTTGCGCTCCTCCCATACCCCCTAAACCACCAGTCAAGATCCATCGTCCACCTAAATCACCGGCATAATGTTTGCGTGCAGCGGAAACAAACGTTTCATAAGTTCCCTGCACTATCCCTTGAGAGCCAATATAAATCCAACTACCTGCGGTCATTTGACCATACATCATAAGCCCTTTTTTATCTAATTCGTGGAAGTGTTCCCAGGTGGCCCAATGAGGTACTAAATTTGAATTGGCAATTAATACCCTCGGCGCATCTTCATGGGTAGTAAAAACGCCAACAGGCTTACCCGATTGAATCAGTAAGGTCTGGTTTTCCTCTAAAGACTTCAAAACTTGCTCAATTTTAGCAAAACATTCCCAATTCCGTGCTGCTTTTCCTAAACCACCATAAACAATCAAAGAATCAGGATTTTCTGCTACATCAGGATCGAGATTATTGTGAAGCATTCGTAATGCCGCCTCAGTCAACCAACTTTTAGCCTGTTTTTCTGTGCCACGATTTGCTCGTATTATTTGCGCCGATTTATTTTCCCTCATAAGGCGATGCTCCATTGCTACAAAATTAGGAACATCATACACCAGACGCCTGTTAGAGCATAGAGGGTTTAGTCCTCACGATTAACCTCAAAGGTAGTGAACTAGCCAAAATGTTTGCCTCTATTCAAACCGGAACTGAGCTTAATTTGAGCGACAATTTTCTTGGCAAAAAATTGCTGTTGAGCTAGAAGAAGCGTTTAAAAAACTTCCTAAGGGGTTATCTATGATTTGAGCTTGAATAAGTTGGATAGAAGAACTGGAACAGAATTAATCCAAGCCTTCACTGTCTTTTCGAGTAACCTGATTTCCCTTAATTTATGCAATAATTTACTGGAAAAATTATCTGTAGAAGAATTAAATGGATTAGGGAACTTATTTTCTAAAATGTCGAAAGAGCAATATGACGGATTAACTTCTAAAATTCAAAACGTTATTGTATTAAAATATTAAATAATCACTCCTATACTTATCGTTTTTTGCGGAAAACAAATCTGAGGCGCCAAAATTATCAGAATTAAGACCGTATAATAAACTATAAATCATCATTTTTCTAAATTTTTCCATATCTTCACCCCAGACATAGAGCGAAGATTCTTCATGCTGAATGAGGGACTGTTTGAAAAATTTTTTTCTGAAGTTTACTCGCGGTTTCCTACCATAGAGTGAAAGAAAGGTAGTCTCTCTAAAAACGCCATGTTATACTCAAAAATAATGCCCTTAGCTTAGTTGTAATATATTGCCTTCTCTTTCAGAAAAACACCCTAAATCACTATCTATATTTTTTGCCACTGAAATGTGGGAACGATATGGTTTTTATGTTGTCCAATCGCTGTTAGCACTTTATTTGGCTTTATGTTTTAAATGGCCTGATAAGCAAACATATGCCCTAGTTGGTTGCTTTACTGCATTAACTTACCTATCACCGGTTGCCGGCGGTTGGATAGCAGATAAATTAATCGGTCAAAAAAGATCTGTTTTATTGGGCGCAGTTGTCCTTTTCATCAGTTATTGTTTCTTAGCCACCGTAAACAACCCCACAGTATTGACTGCGGCATTGGCAGGCATTGCTGTGGGAACAGGTTTATTAAAACCAAATATCTCATCACTTTTAGGTAATGAATACTTATTAAGCTCCGTTCGACGTGAAAGTGGATTTACCATTTTTTATATGGGGATTACTTCTGGTATTATTCTAGGGACTACGATTCCAAGCTTACTTTATGAATATTTTGGCTGGCCCGCTTCATTTGCCAGTGCAGCTATAGGAATGATAATTGCCTTTACAGTATTTTTTGTGGGAATAAAAATATACCAAATTAAGGATTACAATCCATTTGTATTTGAATACAAAAAAACTGTGGCTGCTTTGAGTTTAATGGTGTTTTTATGGTCCTTATTTTTTTATATCTTGAATTCACCCCACTTATCTAATTTATTTTTCAGTTTCATTGTCCTACTCTCAGCAGGATACATTGTGTATGCAATCTATGGAGAAAATGCCAATCAATCACGACAAACACTGGTTATCGGCCTATTGTGTATTATCTCCGTGGTTTTCTGGACCTTTTATTTCCAAATGTTTATGTCCTTAACGCTCTTCATTTCACGAGTAGTAGAACCTACATTGATTGGTATCCAGTTTCCTCCTCCTTATTATGTCACCATCCAAAGCATCGGCATGTTAATTATTGGCTATTTTTTAGCGAAGAAAAATACCAAACTGAATTTAATGGAACAAAGATTAAATATTGGAAAAAAATTTTTGTACGCTATTTTTATTATTACAGCAGCTTATGCCATTATTGTTTTAGTGAGTAATTTCACTGACAGAACGAGTTTATTGTCCCCACTGCTAATCATCCCAGCCTATTTAATGTTTTCTTTAGCTGAGTTATTACTGTCTCCTGTAGGTTTAGCGGCAATTACGTTGCTTGCTGATAAGAATAAAGTCAGTACGATGATGGGTATCTTTTTTGTTTCCTTGGGTATTGGAGGATTTTTGTCTGGTAAATTAGCCTCATTAACAGCCATTCCAGAAGGTGAAACCAATATTGCCGTATTAAAAACGCTTTATGCCGCAGCATTTACACAACAATTGGAGATACTCTTTATTGCTTCTTTGGGTTGTTTGATTTTATTTGGTCTAATTAAATTTTTATTGACTCCTGTGCACTAAAAAAACCACAAAAGATTTAAAAACCTCTTTTTATATAAGAGAAATACTGATATGATTGACCGCTTTTTGATAGAAGATTTCTTATTTATGTCCGCTGAAAATCCAATGCTAGTTAAACTCCTGCAAACACTTGAAGATATTCAAGCACTCGACATTAAAGTGATTGATGTTCATCAACAAACCACAATTACAGACTACATGATTATTACTTCAGGACGCGCTGCTCGTCATGTTAAAGCTATTGCACAGAAAGTAATGGAAGAGATGAAAGCAGTAGGTTTACCTGCCTTAAACTGCACAGGTCTGGAAACTGGTGATTGGGCACTGATTGATTTTGGTGATTTTATCGTTCATATAATGCAGCCTGAAAGTAGACAATTTTACAATCTGGAAGGACTTTGGGAAGAACAACCTAACAATTAAAAACATGCTAAAAATTACTGTCATTACTTTAGGCAATAAAATGCCCAATTGGGTGATCCAAGGTTCAAATGATTATGCTAAACGCTTTAATGACGGTATTCAGCTAAAAATAATTGAAATCCCCTTAATTCGCCGTAGTAAGTCATCTGATTTAGCACGTATTATGGAAAAAGAAGCTGCCTTGATTAAAGCAACTATACCTCATGGTACACGCCTTATTGCTTTGGAAATTAAAGGTGTGTCTTTAAGTAGTGAAGAACTGGCTGTAAAAATAACCCAGCTGCAACAAACATCAAGCCATTTATGTTTCCTTATTGGTGGTCCTGAAGGACTCTCTCAAGAACTTCTTAAACTCAGTGATGAACGATGGTCTTTATCCAAATTGACCCTTCCACATCCCTTAGTGCGTATTATATTACTGGAAACTTTATACAGAGCTTGGTCAATTATTAATAATCATCCTTATCATAAGTAATCCCCAAAAACACTGCTCCCTGCAACAAAACTTCCCATGAAGAATAGTAAATACTCTCATTTTAATATACTATGCAGTTATTTGCTCCCTCTGTGCGTAATGAATCTTAATCAATCATTTAGAAATTATCAAACAGAATCACAACACCAACGTTTTAGACTTAATTTGCTGATTGCATTTGTCATCATTTTATCGTCCATTTTAATATTACGACTTGCCTACCTACAAATCTCTGAATTTAAAAAATATCAAACCCTTTCATTAAAAAATCAACTGGATATTACCCCTATGGCTCCCCCAAGGGGTGTGATTCTTGATAGAAATGGCGTGCTGCTGGCAGAAAATATCCCAGTATACGTTCTTGAAATCATTCCAGAGCACGTCAAAAACTTACAGCAAACGCTAAAACAACTGCATAAACTGCTCCCATCCATCACCAAGGATGATTTAGAAAATTTTAATCGGCTCAGAAAACAAAATCGTTCATTTATGCCAATTCCTATTAAATTAAAATTGACCCAAGAAGAAGTAGCTCTTTTTGCAATTAATCAATATCACTTTCCTGGAGTCAGTATAAAAGCCCGTCTAATGCGTTATTATCCACAAGGAGAAATCACCGCACACGTGTTAGGTTATGTAAGTCGCATTAACATTCAGGAATTAAGAACTGTCGATCCAACCAACTATCGAGCCACCAACTTCATTGGTAAAGCAGGTATTGAAAAATACTACGAAAATATTCTCCACGGTAAAGTAGGTTACCAGATGGCAGAAACCGATGCGAGCGGACGCACGCTCAGGGTAATTGATAAAATTAATCCTCATTCTGGCTCAAAACTTTATTTAAGTATCGATACCCGTCTGCAAAAAGCAGCTTATGAAGCTCTTAAAAACAAACGCGGAGCTGCTGTAGTCATTAACTCTAAAAATGGTGAAGTTTTAGCATTAGTGAGCTCTCCGAGTTTTGATCCCAATATTTTTGTCAATGGTGTTAGTTCCAAAGAATACAAAAAATTATCCGATACCCTACAAAAACCTCTGTTTAACAGAGCAGTCCGTGGTGTTTATCCTCCTGCCTCCACAATTAAACCCTTTGTGGGTTTAGCTGGCTTAGATAAAGGATTCATTACAACCTCTACTACGATTTATGATCCAGGTAAATATAAATTGCCAAACTCCAGTCACATTTATAGGGATTGGAAAAAAACAGGACACGGCATGATCAATTTTAAACGCTCTATCACTGTTTCTTGCGATACATTTTATTATCAATTAGGTAATAAAATGGGTATTTCCAATATTGAAGACATGCTTGTCAAATTTGGTTTAGGTCATTTGAGTCATATTGATCTGTATGAAGAAACAACAGGAATTGTGCCAAGTTTACGCTGGAAAAAACAAACCAAGGGAATATCCTGGTATCCGGGCGATAACTTAATCACTGCCATTGGCCAGGGCTTTATGCTTGCCACTCCATTGCAAATGGCTAATGCGACAGCCTCCTTAAGTCAGCATGGACAACGTTTTAGACCGCATTTATTAACTAAAATAGTAAATAGTGACAATGGTGAAGTAAAAGAGTACAAACCTATCGAAGAATATCCCATTTATCTTAAAGATAAAGAGAATTGGGATATTGTTAAAGACGCTATGCACAGTGTACTTACAAGTAACGAAGGAACAGGATATCGGTTTGGGCGTAATCCGCCCTACCCTGTAGCTGGAAAAACCGGTACAGCACAGGTATTTAGTGGCCGGCAATATGAAAAAACAAAATATGAAGATATACCTGAAAGTCTGCGTGACAACTCTCTCTTTATTGCCTTTACTCCAGTAGATAAGCCGGAAATTGCTGTAGCGGTGGTTGTTGAAAATGACTTCATTGCTGCAACGGTAGCACGCAAAATACTTGATACTTATTACACACTTTATCAAATGAAAGCGAATCATGAATAGACAACACACTAAACCCGTTTATCGCTTCACCGCGAAAGCACTCCATCTCGACTTCCCATTATTAGGATTATTGCTTTTATTAATTAGTTTTGGCCTTTTGATTTTATACAGTGCCTCCAATACAAATATGAGCATGATCTTTCGTCAATCAATAAGACTAATTACTGCATCATTCATTATGATTATTTTAGGTTTTGTGCCACCTCATAAATATAAAATATGGACCCCCTGGATTTATAGCATTGGCTTAACTTTGCTAATTGCCGTGATGCTCATGGGAAAAATCGGCAAAGGAGCACAACGGTGGTTAGAGTTAGGTTTATTTCGTTTTCAACCTTCTGAAGTGATGAAATTGGCTGTACCTATGATGGCTGCTTGGTATTTTGATCGCCAGGCTCATCCCAGTAGTTTAAAAGCACTTACTGTTGCAGGACTGATTATCTGCGTCCCCACATTGCTTATTGCCAAACAGCCTGATTTAGGAACAGCCATTATGGTAGCTGCAGCTGGATTTTGTGTTATATTTTTAGCCGGTATTCGTTTTAAAGTTATTTTATTACTGATTCTATTAATTGGTTCAGCCATTCCTGTAATTTGGCATGTCATGCATGACTACCAAAAACAACGAGTTTATACTTTGCTTGATCCAGAACAAGATCCTTTAGGTTCTGGATATCACATTATTCAATCTAAAATTGCTATTGGTTCTGGTGGTCTGGTGGGCAAAGGCTGGTTACAAGGCAGCCAATCCCATCTTAATTTCTTACCAGAACATGCAACTGATTTTATTTTTGCCGTTAGTGGCGAGGAATTCGGCTTCGCTGGGGGTTTTATCATCATTGCACTGATTGTTTTAATTTCTTTAAGAAGCATACATATTGCCTCTAATGCACAAACAACCTTTACCCGTCTTCTTGCTGCAAGCCTTGCCATGTCCTTCTTTATGTCAGGCTTTGTTAACATTGGAATGGTCATGGGCATTATTCCCGTGGTGGGAATTCCTTTGCCTTTAATAAGTTATGGAGGTACAGCAATGGTAACCTTTTTAGCCAGTTTTGGGATTCTGATGTCCATTAGTTCGCATAAGATATTATTTAATTGTTTGTGACGAAAACTCTTTTTTTACTAAGAGTACGCAACAACAACGTTCTAAAATGGTATGGGTTTATGCAGGCACAGATACTATTTTTAGCGGACATGTCAATCCTGAAGATTTAACCTCTACGCAAATTAATCCCAAGACTGCTTCGATTATTGAAGGTATGTTACCTCAAGCAGACGGTTCTTTGATACGATTGGAACATGTTACTAAGAGTACGCAACAACAACGTTCTAAAATGGTATGGGTTTATGCAGGTACCGGTACTATTTATAGCGGACATGTCAATCCTGAAGATTTAATCTCAACCCAAATTAATCCCAAGACTGGTTTGATTACTGAAGGAAAATTACAGCAAGCAGATGGTTCTTTGATACCATTGGAATATATAAACTACAATGTACGACGAAGACGACTATTATATGCTAATGCTAAAAAGGTAAGTGTCCCCGAACAATTTAGTGTAAGTGATTCCATACAAACAATAGAACAAATATTATTTTCACAGCAAGAACATTATCCAGCTGACTTAGTAGACAAGGATACCTATAAGGAAATTCAAGAATTTTTTAAGCAAAATACTCCACCCACTACCGATTTACATAATAAAAGATCGGAGTCATTTGATCTTCAAAAATCGACTCAAGAAGACAATGTGGCAAATCCACAGAATGTGACACAAAATAATTACTATAAAAATAAAAGATCTGCTCCTGATTTTTATTCAAAAGGAAAAGGTTCATCACCAACTCTATTTTCTGAAAACAAGAAAACAGAGAGTCAAGTTAGAAAAAATCAAGATGAGCAAATAACCAAAAGAAGAAAAACTTGACCTTGAGAACTTTAGCCAGTTCTCTTGTAAAAATACTCAAGTCCCCTCTTTACAAGGGGCGTGAAGGCTTATTTTCAGAGCAAAGCTGCCACCGGAGCATAGCTTCGTCTATGAATTACACAAGGACCAAGTCGAACTAAAGCTTCTCGATGCACCACTGTAGGATACCCCTTATGTTCGGCAAAACCATATCCAGGATAAATGTTATCAAGCGCCTCCATTTCTTCATCACGAATGACCTTGGCAAGAATCGAAGCGGCGCTTATTTCAGGAATTAAACTATCTCCCTGAACAATTGCACGGCACGGAATAGCCAATTTTGGCGCATAAGCCCCATCAACCAGCACTTGTCCAGGTTTAATCGGTAACGCCTCCACCGCCCGTCTCATAGCCAATAACGTAGCATGATGAATATTAAGTTCGTCTATTTCCTCAACCTCTGCCCTGCCATAAGCAAATGCCAAAGCACTTTCCTGTATTTGTAAAGATAATAATTTACGTTTTTTAGCAGTCAATTTTTTAGAATCAGCAAGCCCTTTTATAGGTTCTTTTAAAATAACTGCCGCAGTAACTACCGCCCCAGCCAAAGGACCACGACCTACTTCGTCAACCCCTGCGATAAGTATATTATTATTCATTATTATTCCCTTTATCTTCAGATAAGCTTAGAAGTCTAATAATACCTATTTAAAATTGATTTATCATCCAGGAAATGCGATCATAAAGCACAAATTATTAGCAAAAATATTTTTATGAACAAAATTCGCTGCGCGGTGATTGGTGTCGGCTATCTCGGTCGATTTCATGCACAAAAATATCAACTCCTTCCTAACGCCGAATTAATTGCTGTCTGTGATCTTAATTCACTCGCTTCAGAAGCCGTTGGACGTGAACTGAATGTCCCAGCGTACACTCATTTTGATGAATTATTTGACAAAGTTGATGCCGTAAGTATTGCCTCCACAACCAGCACCCATTATGAAATTGCTAAAGCTTTTTTAGAGCGCGGTATTCATGTATTGCTTGAAAAACCAATTACAGAAACAACTACTCAAGCAAAAGAATTAATACAACTGGCTAAAAGACATCAAGTTAAATTACAAATAGGACATCTCGAGCGTTTTAACTCTGCTCGACTTACATTAAATCACTATTTGGAAAAACCTCTATTTATTGAGGCTGAACGTCTGTCTTCATTTACTCCACGCAGTGCTAATGTGAATGTGGTGCTAGATCTCATGATTCATGATATTGATCTGATTCAAAACATGGTGAAAAGTCCCATTGTTTCTGTTCTTGCACAAGGAACAGCTGTTGTCACAAAGACTATTGACATTGCACACGTACAAATCACATTTGCCAATCACTGCGTTGCTAACCTAACTGCGAGCCGCATCAGCGTTAATAGCTCTCGTAAGACCCGTATATTCCAGGAAAATTCATTTCTCTTAATTGATTATCAGAACAAACAATTCTCTATATTTAAAAAAGGCCCAGGAGAAATTTTTCCCGGAATTGCAGAAATTGTTCACGAACAAAAAGAGCTTGAGAAAGATGATGCCTTATTAGAAGAAATCAATGCATTTTTGACATGCATTGAAAAAAATAGCACCCCACTGGTTACTGGTGAAGAGGGTCTTATCGCATTAAGCACTGCAGAACATATTACCGCGTTGATCCATAACAATCTGTTTGAACGTCATGCAAAAAGCTAAACATGTTGTTATTATAGCGGGTGAAGAATCAGGTGATGTTCATGCCTCTGTACTGATTAAACAATTAAAAACCGTTTATCCTAATATTAAAATCAGTGGGATTGGTGGTCAGCACATGCAGGAAGCAGGTGCCGAATTAATTTTTGACCTCGCACGTTTTGGCGTCACTGGCATCACTGAAATCATTCGCCATATCAATGTTATTCGTAAAGCATTTACTCTCATTAAAAAACACTTAGCGAAACAATCACCCGATTTACTTATTCTAGTAGATTATCCTGGTTTTAACCTGCGGCTTGCACGCTATGCCAAACAAAAGTTAGGACTTAAAATTTTATATTATATCAGCCCGCAAATTTGGGCCTGGAAAGCAAAACGCATCCATCTAATTAAAAAATGTATTGACATGATGGCTGTTATCTTACCTTTTGAAAAAACAATCTATGAACAAGCGAATGTTCCCGTAAGTTTTGTAGGTCATCCTTTAGTTGAAAAAATTTCTTCCATTGGCGACACTGCCTCACAACGATCTATATTAAACTTACCTTTAGATGCTAAAATTTTTGCGCTCCTACCTGGAAGTCGTGAGAATGAAATTGAGCGACATATGCCTGTATTACGCGATACTGCACAACGCTTACACCATCAGTATCCTGAATTACAATTTATTATTCCTGTTGCAAATACTGTTGATATCAATAAAATAACCTCCTATTTTGATAACAGCACTTTAACAGTTACTTTTGTAAAGAATCAGGCATTAAGCTGTATGGCAGCAGCCGATTTTGTCGTTGTCGCCTCAGGCACAGCATCTCTTGAATGTGCTTTATTAGAAAAACCCATGTGTATCATATATAAATCTTCTTTTCTTACCTATCTGCTTGCTACAAAACTTATCAAAGTAAAATTTCTGGGTTTGTGCAATCTTTTATCTAATAAAATGATAGTTCCTGAGTTCTTACAATATGATTGTAATCCTCGTGAATTAAGCAACTACATTACTCAATTCATGAATGATGAAATACAGTCTGAGAAGATGCTTGCTCGATTAGAAAAATTTAAGCACTCATTGTCTCATGAAAAATCAGATGGTTCTTTATTGAAACTAATAGAGAGTCAATTGTTCGAAAAAAATGCATTATTTTAATAATAAAATATAGAATATCAATTACCCTTCATGTACAATTAATTTTGCTTTCACAATAAATGTAAGCAATTGGACTGATGTTGATTAATTAAATAATAAGGAAGTTAAAATGAATATCATTGAAACACCTGAATCTACCCAATCAATTACTAAACAAGACCAAGGTCTTCAGGATTTAGTATATAATCTGGTTACTCGTTTTCTAGCTGAAAACAAAAGCAAAAACATAGAAGATCTTTATGATATGATATTGTCTGAAGTTGAACCGCCATTATTACAAGCTGTAATGGAAAAGCGCCGTGGTAATCAATTGCAAGCTGCTAAAATGCTAGGGATTAGTCGCGGTACAATTAGAAAGAAATTACAACGATATTTTGGTACAAAATACTTCCGCTTAACTGATGAATAAAGGTGGTTAACATAAAAAGGCTCTTTTTATAGAGCCTTTTTATTACCGTAACCGTCTTTAGCAATATTATTTGAATGAAACGCTTGTGATTTATTATCTTTTAGCGGTTAAAAACTTAATATCCACTGCATCAACCTCACCTTCATCAGAAAGGATTTGATAAGTAATTTCGAATAGTTCGTTTTTAAAAACAAAAGAAACTTAAATAAAAATCAACTGTAAAAGCTAAACGTAGCCGTTGCTTCGAACTAAAAACAGTGTTGAGCTCGCACTAAAATATTCAATTAATTTGCGCAAAATAATTTTAACCTCTGAAAAGAAAGACTTTAATATAAAATTATTCTGCATTAATTAAACTCAAATTTTACCCAGCATATCGCGCATCAATTGCATGTATTAGTTGTTTATGGATGTCATAAAATCCTCTATTACTCATTACTAATACTGCATCGCCTTCTTGGACATGATTTGAAATTTCATCCACAATTTCATTCGTATTTTTACAAATTCGATAAGAACAAATCCAATTATCTAGCATTTCTTTAAAATTAAAATTCTGTGGTTCTAAAATGTAAGCCCTATTAACCGAGGCTAAAGCCTGAGCCATCTCAGCAGCGTGTACTCCCATGCGCATAGTATATGATGCAAATTCTAAGACAACAAAAATACGTTGGTGTCTATTACTTCCCTTTAAAGCCTCTATGGTGCGCATAATGGCGGTGGGATGATGCGCAAAATCATCGTAAACAGTAATACCATGTTTGTTTGACTTTACCTCTAACCGACGTTTCACTGGCGTGAAACGTTCTAATGCTTCTGCAGCAACTTTTGGACTCACCCCAGCATTTACACTAGCAGCAATCGCAGCCAAGCCGTTTTCCACATTAAAACACCCAATCAAAGACCACTTTACCTCTGCAACTTCTTCACCACAGTGAATTACTTTAAATGCTGAACCATTCTCCTCAATAAGTTTTACTGACCAGTGGGCATCACCAAATAAAGCAAGTTCTTCGACACGTGAGTATTGACCAAGAGCAACAACCTCATTTAATGCCTTGTCGTCCCTAAGTTTAATCGCAACACCACTTGCAGGAATAGTCTTCAATAAATATTGAAACTGCAATTGAATGGCTTCAAGGTTGGGATAAATATCTGCATGATCAAATTCCAAATTATTTAAAATAGCAATCCTTGGACGATAGTGCATAAATTTAGGACGCTTATCAAAAAAGGCACTGTCATATTCATCCGCTTCAATAACAAACCATTTACCGCTACCCATGCGTGCACTGGTTTTAAAATCTGAGGATACTCCACCAATTAAAAACCCAGGATTTAAGCCAGCCTGATCCAAAATCCAGGAGACCATAGAAGTTGTGGTGGTTTTACCATGAGTTCCTGAAACAGCAATAACTTGATATTTAGATAAAATATTTTCCGCAAGCCACTGGGGTCCTGAAGTGTAACTTTTACCTGCATCAATTACGGCTTCAAGAACAGGCATTCCTCGTTTTATGGCATTACCAACAAGTACCACATCTGCTTTTAATGCCATACTGCTCTCTTCATACCCCTCAGTCCAAGATATACCTTTATCTACGAGCAAATCACTAATCGGTGGATAACAATTTGCATCGCTTCCGGTTACCATGTAGCCCAAGTCACGAGCAAGCAACGCAAGTGCGCTCATAAAAGTCCCACTTATCCCTAAAATATGTAAATGCATAATCATCTCATTATAATGTAGTCTACTCTTGATCTGGTTGAATAGTGATAAGCCCTTTTCCAACTGGCATTGTCTCATTTTTTTTCTTTATAATACTCAATTGTTGCACTACAGGCTGACTCCAGGGACCCGAAATTTTATAACTATAGGCAGAAATTTTTTGCATGCCTTGATTTATAATTTTAGTGGCAACCCATGCAGCCACACCTGCAACGGGCCCCCCAGCAATAGTAGCAACGATAGGTAAACTTGCTGTAATGTGTGGGGATATTTTCAAATTCAGATCATAAGTTTGTTTTACTAAATTTAGATCACCTTGCATGCTCGCATAAGCAACAGGGCCATCCAGAAAACTATCTTGCGTGCTCATAATGCCCTTATTCACGCTAAAATTTCCTTGAAATACATCAAAACTAAATCCTTCATGCGACAAATCACTAAAATCGAGTTGCAAGCGTCTTGGAATGGTTTGCAGACTTAGAATACTTAATAATTTACCTAAACCTAATTTTTCTTCAGTTTCAGGGCTTAAATGAGTGATCCTGCCATTTTTAAGCTGTAAGTACATTGCACCATGTAATGAAGCCATTGAAAAATTATATAAACGTTCATTCCAACCACCTTTAAACTCTACATAACCCTTTTTTGCATCCACTACGGGATTAAAATCCCAGAGTTCAAGAGTTTTAGACAAATTGATAGTATTTAATATTATATGAACTTTTGTTTTATCATTCTGCTTTGTCTGGGTCCATTCGCCTTGAATATCAAATTGATACACAGGTGAATTAACATGACAATAATTCAATGCCCAGCGTCCAGGAGAGGATTGGCTCTTCAAAATCACATCACCAATTTTCACCCGCCCCACAGATAGGTTATCAATACGTAAATTGAGATTGGGAATTTGCTCTGGATGAACTTTAGTCGATAATTGAGCCGAATCATTAGAGGCCGTATCGATTTTCTCTAAATGCATGTGTTGCACATGCCCGCTCAATTCATTTTTTGCCGTATGAAACGATAAATTGGCAGCAATATTTTTTTGCTGCAAACTAAAAGACCAATTTTTATTAGGTAATAATTTTGCTTTTATCTGCATTGAATCAAAATGTTGTTTCATGAAACTAAATTTATCCAAAGTTACATTAATTAATCTTAATCGGTTCATAAACGTTGTATTTGTTGCTGCCGAAGAAAATTGAGTATACATTTCCTTCCACTGATTTAAATCAAAACCCTTTAAGGAACCTTCTATCGAAAGCCCAGAAAACTTTTGATTGATTGCATTGGAACTCCCCAATTTCACCTGACCTGAATCAAAATCAAAAATTCCATTACTTTTCTTGTATAAAAAATCGGTGCTAATTCGATTATCATAGTTGGATTTTACTCGGATTGATTTATCGGGATTCAAATCAACCTTTATATCTAAAGGTGCTTTATCTTGACGGTTCTTACCTAAAGTGGCTGGTAAATTAATGGCTAATCCCTGCAATGAAGAATTAAAACTTAAGGTATCAGCTGTGGAAGGTTGAGTAGCTAGCTTTAATAAAATCTTTACTGGGAAGGAACCATTTATTAACCTCAAAACATCCAAATTAAATTTACTTTTTAAAGACGCAACAGTCCATTTTCCATCAATGAAAATCGTTGTAGCCGGCACAGGTTTTTTTATCGATTGTAATTTAATATTTAATGGATGATCTAATACGGTTGCTGTTAAAGAACTATCACGAACACCTTCTTCGGTAAAAAACAGCCTGCCATCTACTTCATCTAAAGTAAATTGAGCAAATTCATTTTTAACCAAAATTGAATTATTTTCAAAAGTCAGATCACCTTTTGCCAACACCTTATCGTTTTCAGTGTATAAAGGAATTTCTAAATTTAAATTCAATTGCGCTGAATCTTCAAACGATAATTGATTTAAAAGAGATAGTTTTTTTTGCAAAGGAGAAGCCATGACATAATCGACCATTTTTTGTATGGGCGCCTGAATTGTACCATCAAGGATCATGTTCTCTTTATTTTTGCCTATGTCGTCAATACGTAAATTTATCTGTTTTACAGGAACTCCCTCAATATCAGCATTTAATAGCTTAATATTCATATTGCGATTTTTTACTTGGAGAGTTCCCTCAAGCTCTTTAATAATTTTCCATTTTTGATTGATGTATAGCTCTCCACCACTAACATGACTCATAATGGAAAACACACCATTATTATTGTCAAAAGGAAAATCTTTAGCCTGCCCATTTAAGGTAAGTGTTCCACTCATTTCTTTAATATATTTTAGATCGTTGGTTAACCAAGCGTATAATTTTGGTTTTAATTTTTTCTTTGGAAGAAAAGCAGTCCATTGCTGAATATTTTTACCTGAAAATTCAGCACCAAGACGAATGGTACCTATAGATTGCCGTGTAACCTGATCTACAACTCCCTGAGCACTCAAAGTCAGCTCAGGCTTACTCAAAGCAAATCGCTCCATACTAATGCGTAAACCATCATTTAATTCTTTCCAATCGAAAGAGCCATTGAGTATGGTTAGATTTTGTATCGGGTATCCTTTTACAGCAATTTCTGTATTTTCTGAATCCAGCTCCAAGCGCCCCTCTTCAGGTTGCCAATTAATCACACCGGAAAGATTTTTAACTGCTGGAATATTTTTTTTAGTATTGCCAATCCAACTTAACTGTTCAAATCGTGTTAGCACATACTTTATTTCATTTTTTTGCAACCATGCCTGCTTCGCATCGGCATGAGATTTAACTGCAGCGTCATGAGCACCAATTTCAGAAGCAGATGGAAATGAAGGTATTGGTGGGATACTGAATACATTTGCCATAATTAAAATTTGAGTATCGTATAAACTACCTTGAGGCTTCATTTGCAATAAAGGTTGAATACTTTTCGGCCAATTAATTGCATCAGATAACAAAGAATCAATAATAATTTTTTTGACGAAAATTTGATAACTTTGTTGCTCGTTATTGTATTTCACCAAGATTTGATTTTCCGGCCAATTTAAGCCCCCAACACGCAACTTAATGTGGTCTCCCTGCAATTGCCATCCTGTATCTTCAGGTTTCCAGGATAAATTCGCGAAAAAAGATTGAATCAATTGAGTATGTTGATTATTTAATAGACGCCACGCCAATTGTTCTAACTTAATCTGAGCTTGCACTGAGGATAAAGCACCCTTACGAATATCCATCCATATCTGTATATCTCCTTTACCACTTTCAAAGTGCTTTGTTGCTTTAGGAAACAAACTCTGCCACTGTGCTGGCATCAAATTTTGAGCAGAAAAATAAAATTTTCCTTCAATATTTTCAAAATGTTCAGGATCAAAATAAACATTTCCTAATAACTGAAAATCAGTACTGTTCGTTTGTTCTAGTCGAGCATTACCTTTTAATTTATAATGTCCTCCATTATTTAATATTGACAGGTTTAGTCC
>NZ_JBAQZB010000017.1:0-6807 GCF_049790535.1 Legionella sp. | reverse complement strand
ACTGTAAATCAATTGGCAGCTCAAGCCTCCAGTAAAGTTCAAGAGAAAATGAAAGAAACATTCAATAAAGCAGTAGAATTTGAATTAAAATTTTTCAATGAAGTTGAGCCAGCACGATTGTTTCTATCAAATAGCCAATAGTGTTGATATTCGTAATCTTAGAGGTGGTATGCCAATCTAAGGGTTGATTCACTTTTGGAACGCTCATCCGTGCTGTGAAGGGCCGCGAAGATTTTTTTGTTCCTCATCCCCCTCTGCTTTCATGGAACCCAACTCTTTTTTCAAGGTATGAAACTTCTCTATATTTTGAATAATTTTTTCTGTTTTTTTCTTATTATAAATTTCAGAAATGCCACCACCAGTACGTAATGATTCCGTAAGAGTACTCACAGCTGTTTCAATAAATTGTTTAAACCTATCCCAAAGATTTGCTCCATCACTTAATGCGCTAATGCTTCGATTAAAGGTAGAGCTAGAAGGTAGTTTTTTAATGGTTTCAGCACGAGTTTCTATAGAAACTTCTTCATTTTTAGCAGATGCAATTAATGACTTAAGATAATTTTTAACTTCTACATTTTGATCTTTATTAGCTATTTCTTTCAATTTATCAACTTGTGCTATACCCTCACTCACAAGCCAATAATTCCCCTGGTTTAGTTGTTTAAAGTTATTTATCCATGATAATAAATCAGGAGATTCTTTCTTCGCTAAAGATGGGCCATGCTCGAAATAATAGTGCTGGAATGCTTCCTCATACTGCTCTAAAATGGGTGAATTTAAACAATCACTCATTTGCTTCATTTCTTTGCGTAAATACACCTCAAACTGAGAGTCTAATAATGCACGTCTTACTATAAGTTGATCGTGTTGATCCAGTAATTTACTCTCTTGTGTAAGAAAATCTAATTTATCTTTTTTTAATTCAACTTGTAATTGTAAATCAGAATTAGTAGTTTCACTTTTAAGTTTTTCTGTTAGTTGCGCTAATTCTTTTTTGGTTTCACTCCCAATCATGTTAAGAAAATTCACCTCATTCAATAGATTAAGCTTCTCATTAAAAGACATGTCCAATTCTAAAGCCGTAGCTAGAAAGAATTGATTTACTGCTGCCATAGCGGGTTTTAAGAAAGTACCTGGTTTCAAATATAAAGTATCCTCTTGTTGGGATAATTGTACTAGAAACTCTTTATAGACAATTTCTTTCATCCGTGGAATATTTTTGACTTCGCTTCCAAGCTGCCCAATTGTCTCGTCAAATTTTTTTATTTGATCAACAAGATTTACATAAACTTTATTTATTGAAGATTTAAGCGTTTTTATTGGGATTTGTGGCGTATGCATTTTAGTAAATCTAGCATTCAATGCTTTAAAATCGACATTATCATTAAGATTATTCTGTGCATAACGCTCTTTCAAGAACGCCCTTGCGTCATCAGCTTTTATTGCAATAGTTTGCAATATGTTCCCTGTTCCACCTAACCATGCCGATGCATCTGTTTCCTCCCCCTCTAATGCCAATTTTATATCAGGAGTGTAGGCTTTTTTATAATCAAGACTTAGAACTTCTTTACTGAACTTCATTACTTGCTCGACCAAAGAACCATATTGCTCTTTTAATTCTGGAGATAAATTTTTTATATTCGTTATTAAATGTTGCGCATGATGTCCAATCTGCGCAAAAACTTTTGCCAGAGATAATAAAGACTCTTCCGGTTTTATTTGCCTCAACTGAACTAATGCTGCTTGCAAATGATAAAGATTATTATCTAATTCTTTCATTTGGCGGACAAAAGAAGGATCTTGAGATGTTATTATATATAAATCATTCTCATTTAATTTTTTAAGATTTTTTTGCACTCGCTCAGAAAAATAGGATTGCATTTTTTCATGCAATTGCGTCCTTAATTTAGCAACGTAAGAGGGCAAGTCGAGTTTTTTAATGGTTTCCAAAGTACTTACTGAGGAGGTTTCTAAAGAAGTTGCTCTATTTTCTTTCTCAATATCAGGTGATTGTTCCGCATAAAACGCATTTCGGGCTTCTTGTAACATCTTAGCATCTTCTCTGGGATCAATTTTTTTATATTGGGTAATTGCTTCAGTTATCACATCAATTTTTAATTTGCATGCTTTTTCTTGTTGTAT
The DNA here is from genome assembly GCF_049790535.1 of Legionella sp. Classification (GTDB taxonomy): domain Bacteria; phylum Pseudomonadota; class Gammaproteobacteria; order Legionellales; family Legionellaceae; genus Legionella. The sequence continues at coordinate 4,665 of NZ_JBAQZB010000017.1, read as the reverse complement.
TAAAGAAACTTCCTGCTGTTTTAAAATTTTTCTGTCTGCAGAAGAAAGATCAGAAGACGATTTGTTTTGCAAGCTATCATTTATATTTTGTTTTTGATGCTCTATTTTAAATAATTCAGTCCACTGCAATTTTTTTCGTTCACCAAGACTTTCCGCTCTTTTCTGAGAAAAATCTACCGAAAGTTGTACTGGTTCTAATTTATTATCTTTATAATCTATATTGAATTCATCAATTTTTAAATTTATAAATTGATTCAGTGAATCAATTTGTGCTGCTATAGATTTGGATAAAGTGCCAGATTGCAGGTAATAACGTGTTTCTAACTCATCAACCATAGCCAAGAGATCAGGATAACTTTCATGAACCCATTGTTGATATGTAGAGAATGTATTCTTTTTAAGATTACCACTTTCCTCACCTAATAAAGTAAGAATTCGCATAAGCCCCTTATAGGCACTACGTCCACGAGCGAAGGTAGCTAAAGAAATTTTACTTGTTGCCACGCCATCAAGAATTTTATTAATAGCCTTAAGTTTTTTCTGAGAAATTTTTAAATCTTTTGCCTTAATTTCACTTTCAGGCTGCATATAGGTAGTAAACACGTGTAGCAAGGCAGGTATATTAGAAAAGGTTTGCACTAAACTAAAAGACTGCTCATTTTCAGGTAAAATTGCATTAATACCATATCCTACAAAACTTCCCACACCACTACTTTTAAATGAACTAAACCAGGTACTATCACTGAATATATTATTTACTTGACTAAATATAGGCTCAAGCAAATCATAATTATCGCGAATTAAGTTTTGCACTTCTGGAGCAACATCAATTAAATGAGTAAATGATTTATAAAGCTGTGACACAGCAGTCACGCCCTGATGAGCAATCGACACTTTATTCAATGTAGAGCCTGTACTAATATGCTGAAGTGTTCTTAATGATTGTTCCGCATGATACAAACCATTTATGACTTTTTTAATTGCCGCAACTTGGGGGGCATCCTTATCAAGATGAGCAAAAGGCACACCTTCTTGCTCAGGCATTAACTGTGAGGCTAATGTCTTAGCCAAAGTTTCTTGTAAACGTTGTAAAAATACCGTGCGTGCTGTTTCGATTTGATCTATATAAGCTGGTATTAAAGATTCCTTTTTTACCTCACTGGGTTTAACAGAAGGAGATGTAGCAGTTTTTGCAGGTATATCTACTTGTTTTAATTGACCTAATGAAGATAAATCCCCGTTGTGTTGGTTTACTGTAGAGAGAATACCATAAGCATCAATTTGCTTTATAACAGGAGCAATGTATTTTCTGGCTTCGGGAGATAATAATTCAACGCTCGAGTATAATTTCCTAGCAGATGAAACAATTGCATAGAGAGTCAAATAGTTTCTATATCCTTGACTCCATTCAAGTCGCTCAAAGTTTTTTAAAGTTTCCTCTAAGTGCAATAAGCTATTTTCTACAAGTTTTAATTGTCGAACTATCTCTGGAGTAGTTTTTTCCAATATATCCAATGAGTTGGTTGCGAAATAAGCTGCCTCTTTTCTTCCAAGTCGTCTTTGTAATTCAGTAGTCAAAGTTATTCTTGTCTTATGAACTGAATCAGATAATTGTAATTCTTGAAGATATGCAATATTTCCACGTAAATTTTTTAAGCTGGATGCCTTTACAGCAACTAATTCACCCGCTTTAATTTCTTTAGCTTTATATTCAGACTCATCATGTAATCCTGATTTTATGACACTAATACGTTGATTAACTCGATTCTGTATCGATGTTTTACCTTGATCACTCAAAAATTCTCGTGCATTCTCAGCCACAGCTATTTTTAATTTTTCGGCTTTAATTAACTGTTCAACCGAAGCATGAAGGGATTCTTGAGCAGCAAGGAACTTGTCTACTTGACTGCTTGTTAGATAGGTTGAAAAATAACCTACACCTGCACCAATTTTATTTAATGACCATTCAGTCCAAGAAAGTTCCTCATCTTTGCTAATTTCATTTAAAATGAGGGCTAATTCGTTTTCTAACTCCAGACTATTATGAGCTAAAGCAGATTGAATTTGAGGATAAATCTGTCTGATCTTATAACGATCTGTTTCTGTTATCACTGAAAAAGCTTGCTTAGCATATTTTTTTAATATATCAATAAAAACATCTAGATCCCGATGTTGCTTTTCCAGAGCAACAATAGTTTTTACATTGCTAACTTCACTAACGTCAATTCGTTCTTCACGTAACTTAATCAACGATTTATCAGAAAGAGTAAACTGTTTTTCATCAACCTTTAGAGATGATTGTATTAAACTGCTATTTATACGAGATAATGCACTTGTAAGTTCGCTAGATAACAAGCCTGGTTTCAAATAATTATTTCGCTCTAATTCATCAATATAGATTATTAATGAAGGTAGGTGGTTATTTGTCCAAAAAATATAGTTTTGCATGGATTTTTGCATAAAATCAGTATTATCATTAATATTTGTTAACCAATCCATTAAGCTTTTAAATGCCTGAGCATCACCTATTCCCTTTAAACTTAACTGATTTACAAAAGGAATTTTCTCAAACTTTTCTAATGCCGCGTGCATTAGTTCAAATTTAGACCGCCGTTCTGTTTCCGATAGTGTGGTTTGGTGCAAATCAGCCACTGTATTCATTAATTCCGACAATGCATCGAATGCGGAAATAAGAAAATTATTATTCTCCGCTGCTGGAGAATTGGTTGGTATATTGTTCGATTCAACCACCATATTTTCATGAGCATGCAATACTTTGTTTGCTGAAGAAACAACCTCCGTCTGGCTAAATTGTGGTAACCATCCGGAACTTTTAATCAGTTTATAAGCATTTGAAAAAATTGGACTTAGTAATTCATGATTATTTAGTATGATTGATTGAATTTCTGGAGTCGCCTCGTTAAGGTGTGCTAAAGATTTATAAAGTTGATACAACATGGAAAAAGTCTGCGGTGCAGTAACAACCCCCTGCAATGCACTAGTAAAATTTGTTTTTTCCCAGGCTTTTCCTGCTTCTTCTGCATGATAAAGACAATTGATAACTTTTTTAATTGCTGCAATTTGTGGTGGATTGTCATTAACATGAAGGAATGGTACTCCTGTTTTTTCAGGAACTAATTGTTTAGTTAAAGGTTCTGCTAGTTGATTCTGAAATGTTTTCAGCAATGAGGTTCTGGCCTGAACTATTTGTACATAATAGGAATTTGATTGGCTGTTATTAACAGCTAATGGAGTGTTTTTATCTAATTTAAAAAGATCAGGTGTCATTTATTTTTCCTCTCACTATTATAAAATTATAGTTTATGGGAAAATAAAATGTTCTTTCTATACTAAAAAAATACTTTATGTGATAATTTTACACATAAATTTTTCAAAATTTACGTACTTCAGAAAACACTCCCCGAAAAGGTAAAGTTGCCAGAAGTGGAACCTGTAGCTTTGACTTTAATGTATCAATATTAGCCAACAAAGCAACCATGTCTGGATCCATACAATTAGCTATCCAACCTACGCAAGGAATATCATGGACTCGCAAAACAGCCTCAGTAAGTAATGCATGATTAATACAACCAAGCTTCATACCAACCACTAAAATTACTGGAAAATGAGTAATTTTTAAAAAATCAATCCAAGTTTCTTCATCATTCAATGGAACTAATATTCCGCCAGCCCCTTCTATAAATAAACGCTCAACCCCTTTCAATTCAAAATTCAGGCAGTAATTTGCAATTTCTGTAGCGGAGATAAAAGTATTTTCTTCTTTTGCAGCTATATGAGGAGAAACAGGTAATTTAAATCGCCAAGGATTAATCTGCTCCAAACTTAAATTATTGTTTTTTTGTAATTGTAGGGCATCACTGCTAATTAATTGATCTTCTTGCAGTATACATCCAGTAGCTAAAGGCTTAATGGCGGCTGCATAGGAAAAATAATTTACTAAATGAGCTGTCACATAAGTTTTCCCACAATCAGTATCGGTACCAGTAATAAAAAAATGCTTCATTTAATAAGTCCTTGTATCTTATTAATAAATATATCCATATGAGATAAAAAAGGCATGTGAGCCCCTCGATTAAATGAAAAGTACTCGAATGTAGGATAGTGTTCTTGCATAGTTATCATCGTACTCATTGGAACAATAGGATCAAGTCTACCAAACATATAACATGCTGGTTGTTTAAACTTTTTTAGTTGCTGTCGAAAATCCCATGTCTCTAAAATCTCAAGACCCGACTCTAAACCTGCAAATGAAGGAATACCCCCTAAGGCAAGTTCCAATTTATTTTTCCTAACGTGTAATTTAAGAAATTCTTTTAAAGTACCTCGCGTATCCCTTAATAAATTTTGATAAAAAGTGTTGAATACTTCGTGAGAAACTCCAGGCCAATCAGTACTCAATAAAAATCGCGGTGATGAAGTAATATTCAGCAGATGGATTATGCGTTCTGGCTCCTCTAATGCCAGGCGTGTAGCATACAAACCACCCATTGACCAACCAAGAAGAACAAATTGTTCTGGTAATTGATTTAAGAGTTGTTTTTTAAAAATATCCCAAGCCATCATACTTGATTGGCCAAATCCTGGTAAATCAACCAGAAAAAGTTGATAATTTATTTTAAGTTGGGGTACTAAAGGCATCCATAC
>NZ_JBAQZB010000016.1:0-5310 GCF_049790535.1 Legionella sp. | reverse complement strand
AATGGAGATAAGCACTTAATAGGTGGCAATCAAAATGACATCTTTTTTTTACAAGGCGATCTGACTAGCGGTTATGTTGATGGAGAAGGTGGGATCAATATTTTAGACCTAGGAGATTTTGCCTCTAGTCGCGAATCTCTACAGATTAATTTAGCCAAGCGAGATCCTTATCTCGTGCATGATGGCTATGGTTATAACAGTTTTCAAATAGTTAATGTCCAACACATACTGACTCGTAAAGAAAAGCCGGATCATATCTATGTAGGTTGCAGTACCAGCTACGTTGATGGTAGAGGCGGTTACTCTAATTCCTATGGACAAGATGTCATTGTGATTGGTACTAACCAAGAATGTCGTTATCAAATGCAAATAAAAGTGCCCCCTTATACATTTATCGAGAATCAAGCAAATCTAGGAAATTTTTCCTATTTGTTGACTCGAGGTAGTGGTGAAGCGGAAATACATTTTAAAACTGTAGGAAAAGATACTGCGCAACATCAAATTTCCTTTAATTATACCTTATCAGAGCTTAGACAACTTCGCTTATTGCCAGATAATAATGAAGTGATGTTCAATTTCATGTCGGAAGAAATAAATGGATTTAATCTGACACTTAGTCGTTCAAACAGCACAAAGATATCCTGTATTTTTATGGATGCAGAAATGAAACTAGGCAATGAAAGGACTTATACTTTACAACAAACTCAGAAAACCCCGAGTAAAATTGTTTGGCAGTATCTGGCGCTCGCTAAAAGGCTGCAAGGATCCATAGTTGCCCATGCTCAGAATCGAACCGTAGTCATAGGGTATTCGCTTCATCATGATGTTTTACAAAACGATCCGTTACATCCCACTCATCTGCTGGGCAATGGAGGAGAAAATATCTATAAGATAACACCGAGAAAGGATAAGGAAAAAATACCCAATATAACACTCTATCCGCCACAATCTAACTCAAAGAAGATAGAGACTTTGGATTTGCGTGCTGTAATACAAAAAGTGGAAGCACATCCACATTGTGTTTCCCAATTAATAGTACGTAAAAAGGGTAAAAATTTACATTTGTTAATAAAAGCAAAAGTAAATAAACAATGTACATTGGGCAAAAAACTTATTCTTAAGATCATATTAAAAGACGCGGCTAAGATTCCTTGGATGAGTCAATTAAATATCGTAACACATCAATCATTTCTTGAAATAAATCAAGTTGTAAAAATTAAAGGCAGTAATAGACACAACGTTTGGGTTTTATCGCCAAAACCTTTAGTATTTGACAAAACAAAAAAAATTATTGTTTTATCGGCTCAGGATGTGGAGCCCTATACACGCGTAATGCTTCCGAAGATTCCAGGAGGTGTGGATTTTGCACGAACCGGAGAAAATTTAAATGATCTTATTGTTATCAGTAAACGAGTTAATAAAGCGCGTACTGTGCTAATTAAAGATTTTTATTCCGCTCAAGGATATGATGCGCGTAAACTACTCAGTTTATCATTGCATTTTGGTAACGAAACAGTGAATTTAAAAGACATTCCAAGTTTACCGTTACCTAGCTTAATTACATTACAAGATATTAAAAAAGAAAAAATATACAACTCTATTTTCGGCTCAGATACCTCAGATCAGAGCATGATTAAAGCTGGCTCAAGCTGGGTGACGCTGGTGGGCGTTGGAGTTGGCGGTGTGATGGCTTTTTTTTATATCAAACACCGGAGAAGACAGCCTGGACACACCGTAGACAACGCAGCTGCTGTTGCTCTTCTTGCCGCTGCAACCTTACCACAAACCCATACTCAATCTATTCTCTCTAAAACAGAAATGGTGATTTGTCGTAACCAATTTCTTAACGAGGATCAATGTGCTAAAAGCCAAACGTTGATTGGGACTTTGATCTTTTGTGCTAATAATGAGATTGGATTAGCTTGGTTTCAAGGAAAAAAAGGCTATGAATCTGTTTATGCTGTTTCCAATTCGACTCGACTGGATACCTTTGAACTAAGCGCTTCGGGTGACAACATCTTAATACGTAGAGAGGATCAATGTCAGCAATCCATCAATTTAAAGGAGATGAAGGAAATTCCAACGGATGTGATGGTTGCTGCTCCAATTTTTCAAGAAATGCTGAAAAAACCTTTAGAGCACTATAGATGGACCCTAAGGTGGGAGCCCTTTAAACAACAAGTAAAACAGATAGGACTACTCTATTTAGGTGAGCAGTATTTAATTCATACCCATTTTGGAGATTATTTCCGTATTATGGGTTTGACGCCCAACTGGCAGCAACGGGATGCTGGTCATTGGTCAAGCCGAATATTGCGATCCTGGTTCAATCACAATTTACTTTCAGGCGCATCGATTAGTGGGGTTTGTTTAGAAACAGCAGTGTTACATCCCTTTGTACAATCAATATTACCTGGAGATACTTATCGTTCGAAGTTAATTATACGTTTTGTTGCAGATTTATTACAATTTGGGCCATCTGTTTCAATGTGTATTCCTTCTTTAGTCGATTTTTTATGTTATCAACAGCCTTGGAGTTATGAAATAACAGTGGGATTACGTGGTTCATTAGCTCTTTTGGAAGTGATAAATGATCCGAGTACCTGGTATTTAACGGTAGGTTTATTTATTTTACCGCAAATTCCTTATTGGTTTGAAAACATAGGAATACCGGTAACGCGTTATATTAGTCATGCTCTGGAGATGTTGGAGAGATTTCTAATTTCTTATAGTTTAATGCTTAGTGTGCAAGAAGATCCACAACGATTTGATGCAAAAGAAATGGCTTTGCAGAACGCTGATCGGCGAGTGGAGAAAGGTAAGGAACGGATAACCTGTTTGTTTCATTCGGGAGTAAGCTTTTTTGGCAAATCAAACATTTCTAAAGCAGAGACAAATGATGCTGAATTCTCCAATTCACGATCAGCTCAGGCATCGAACAGTTAACAATGAAATATCGAGCGATGATAAAATTAATCGCTCACTGTAACAGGAGAGATTAAATCTGGAGCAAAAATTATTTTGAACAGCACAACATCCTGTCAATTGATAGTCCAAGGAACGATACAAGACAATGTTTATATTAATTGGAGAGGTCCTATAATATTTGAAAAAGACTTACTAGGAAATAGTATCAGGGTAGTCAACCATGAAGGTGATATTACTGCAAAAAATTTGGGGAAAAACACCTATTTAAAAATTCACAAGGGTAATCTTTCAGTTGATGGAACTGCGGAAGAGAGTAAGTTGGAAAATCACAATGGAAATATAACAGTAAAAACGCTACTAGTCGGTTAATGGTAGGGGCTTTAAATCGTGTGTCTATTAAATATACTGACGCGCATCAGTTGGCGTAATATTAGTCAGTTTCATGTCAGTCTTGTTGACAGCTTCAAACCAAGTGGCGAATTGTAACAAATCGCTTCGATAGCTTTCCAAAATCAAAGGCGATTTATCCGTCGATTTTTGATATGAGATGTAATCATCAACTTGGGTATTTTTAGCCATTAATAATTATGCGATTAATTTTTTATGAAATAATCTACCACAAAAAAAACAAATTATGCGATGAGTTGACACTCTTCTCATCGCATAAGGATTATTATGCGATGAAATTGAATCGTACCAAAAGTGAAAATTGTTAAAAATAATTTTTTAACAATGATTGTACATTAAAGTTTTGCTCTAAATTTAATGAAGAAACCAACTTATTTAATTTGGTGCAATCAAAGTGTTCGCACTTTACAGTAGGAACTCCATTGTCTTGCCTCTTACATAAAGAAACAACAACAGATTTTGTAGCCATTAACGACTGAGTTATTCTTTCAGCTTGTTTTTGATTGTTGCATTCAAGCCATGCAACACCTTGTTTTTGACTAAATTTCCACCCAGCACTTTTACTTAACTTAGACAGCGATATTTTTATTTCAGAAGGATCTAGAAGAGTTTTTATCGACAGTGGTGTCTTAGGCAAAGTAAGAGAAGGCTGGGTTATTCTTTTTTGATCTTCCTCTACCCAATCCATTAGCATTTGATCATAAAAGATACTTGAGTTGCCGCTAATAACTTCAGGTACTCCATATAGATAATGAGCTTTATTAAGCACTATACCTTTATACTCATTGGTGTAATTGTCCACCACACGTGAATAAAATGGAATATCTTTCGTTTCTTTTTGAACCACAGAAAGATTAGAAGCTAAATAGCTTTTAGCTGCCCAAATATCACATATGATTGTATCTTTCCCCCAAGTATTAGCTTTTTTGGAATTTGATGAAGAATCTCTCCCAATAAGTAAAGCCACATGATGATCAACATACAAGCATTCAATATTTACATTTGGATATTCCTTTTTTAAATACCCTATCGCATAGTTTGTGAATAGCCCACAATTACCGAATAATAATGGTTGAGTGATATCCGCTAATTTAGAAATGCCTCGTTTTTCCTCATCATCTGATTCTTTTTCATAAGCTGAGAAAGCAGCAAAGTACTCTTTCAACTCTTCATCAGAAACTTCTTGATTTTTGATAACATCAACTCGATTAATTGCGCCATAAGGAAAGCGTTTTTGAATAATATTATCAACTTCTAAGATAAGTTCATAATGCTTATTGGATTGCACTTCTTTATCGCTTTCGATAAGTGTTTTTACTTCATATTTACTTTTCATAAAAACTTCCTTTATAACTTTGATAAAATAAAAGGTTTTTATTTTATCAAATAACCTATTTATTAAAGCAAAAATTATTTTAAGGCATGCCAAACCAAAATATTATTAAATGTTGATTCGCTTTTGCCTCAGATCTGTAATTCAACCCAACTCTCGGCTCTCTAGATCCAGTTACATCTATTCCCGTTCTCGTTTTGTGAACTAGACATAGCAAATTTTAATTGTCATAGAATCATTGCATAAAATTACAGCAATCATTTTATGGAAGAAATATCTTGCCCAAATACCAGATGTCATTCAGCCTGCTAAAGGGATCGTCGAACAGCAGTTAATGGGACCTCCTCCATTGAACGCTAAGAAATTTTTATGAGCTTTTACATTCATTTTAGCGCTTTCCTGTTAGTAAAAGCGCTATTTTTTCATGTCTCCCAAATCAAAAACAGGGGTATAACAGGACATCAGTTAGGGTTTCGGAGCTATTTGCCCGTAACGAATGCCAATGACAACGGCCTCAGTGATATTATTACAGTGAAGTTCACTTAAAATATTTTTCTTGTATCGTTTCACTTGTCGTTCTGATAAAGAGCAAAATTGAGCCACTTGTTGGGAATTTTTTCCTTGAGAAAATAAATAAAGAC
>NZ_JBAQZB010000015.1:0-6097 GCF_049790535.1 Legionella sp. | reverse complement strand
CAGTTATCCTGGGGGTTTCGGGATATTTTTTCCAGTTGGGCCAAGTAAAAGAAACAGACTAGAATTCTGTGTCTCAAATTTTGTATCAGCTACAGCATTCTATACAGTGAGCTATGACAGTCATTACATTCTATTTCTGTTTTTTCCACTTGAATTGTCACATGTTGAATACCAAACTCATGGCGTAACTGTTCAACCCATTCTGCGCGTAGTTGATCGCTCAGCGCTACATCAGGCATATACAAATGCACCGACATTGCATTTTCTTGCGTACTTAATGCCCAAATATGTAAATCATGAAAATTTTTAACGCCTGGTTTGGCCAAAAAAAACGCACTCACAGCAGACCAAGAAATATTATGGGGAACACCGTCAATGATTAACATAAAACTATTAACAAATAAAGACCAGGTTCCTTTAAGGATAATAATAGCAATCACTAAACCCATTACAGGATCAATCCAAAGCCAACCTGTCCAATACAATAAAGCGGAAGATAAAACCACACCTAAAGAAATTAAGGCATCATAAAATAAATGCAAATAAGCACCTTTGATATTCAAATCCTCTGAACCACGCATAAACAAAAGTGCTGTAGTCGAGTTAATAATAATGCCAAGGCTTGCTACAATCATGACCGATACTGCCTGAACTTCTGTTGGTGAAAATAACTTATATACTGCTTCTGTAGCAATGATACCGCAAGTAAAGACCAATAAAATACCATTTGCCAAAGCGGACAAAATCGATATTTTTTTCAAACCGTAGGTTGTATTCATGGTTGGTGCGGACTTCATTAAACCTGTTGCAATCCATGCTAAAGCTAATCCTAATACATCACCTAAATTATGAAAAGCATCAGCTAATAAACTGGTCGAACTTGACACATAAGCAAATATAATTTGCACAATGACAAACAGTCCATTAGCAATGATTGCAATTAAAAAAGCTCGATCATACGTGATCTCACCATGACTATGTGCACAATGATTTTGTCTTACCCTGTGCCCAAGTTTGGTCATAAAGACTCTTCGCTAAGTGTTTCTTCTTCATAATAATTAACACCAATCTTAATTCGATTTCGTTCTTTTTGCTTACGCCATGCATTGGTATCACGTAGAGAATAAACACAACCACAATATTCTTGCTTATAAAATTGTTCGCGCTTGGCTATTTCATACATCCGTTCAGAACCACCATTTTTTCGCCAATTATAAGTCCAATATTCGATGTCAGGATAATGACTTGCAGCACGTATCCCACACTCATTAATTTGATTCATATCTTTCCAGCGGGAAATTCCTAGAGAACTACTAATCATCGGAAAACCATTTTCATAAGCATATAAAGCAGTACGCTCAAATCGCATATCAAAACACATAGTGCACCGTTTACCCCGCTCAGGTTCCCACTCTAACCCCTTAGCACGCTCAAACCAATTATCTTTGTCATAATCGGCATCAATAAACGGAATACTATGTTTTTCCGCAAATTTAATATTTTCCTGCTTACGAATTTCATACTCCTGAACAGGATGAATATTAGGGTTATAAAAAAATATAGAAAAATTGATTTCCGAACTAATCAGGGCTTCCATCACCTCACCAGAACAGGGGGCACAGCATGAATGCAGCAATAGTTTATCTGCACCATTTGGTAATTCTAATTGTTCTCTGTTTATCATTGTATGGGTTCCGACAAATTGATAAAATGTTGGCGATAATAAACTAATTCTGCAATTGAATCTTTAACATCATCTAAAGCAAGGTGTTTTGATTCTTTTGTAAATCCATTTAACAATTCTGGTTTCCAACGAATAGCTAACTCTTTAAGTGTACTTACATCTAAATTTCGGTAATGAAAGAAAGCCGCTAATTCAGGCATATATTTATATAAAAAACGACGATCTTGGCAAACACTGTTTCCACACATTGGGGATTTTCCTTTATCCACATACTGCTTTAGAAACTTAATAGTTAATTGTTCGGCTTCTGCTTCGTTTATTTTACTTTCCAAAACCCGGTTTACTAATCCTGATTGACCATGCTGTTTGGTATTCCATGAATCCATTCTATCTAAAAGATCTTTAGGTTGAGAAACAGCAAACACCGGACCTGTACCAATAATGTTTAAATACGGATCGGTCACTACAGTTGCAATTTCAATGATCCGATTTTCTTCAGGATCAAGACCGGTCATTTCCAGATCAATCCAAATTAAATTATACTTATTTTTCATTTGACTTCCAGGACGTTAAGATTTGTTTCACACAAACTACTCGATGTTGATGTAAAGCCTGCTTAATCACAGCACCAGCATTACCTTGTGCGATTATAGAGCGTGCATTTACTTTAGCACATTCAGAAAGCAAATAGCGCCATAAATTGCTTTGTTGATAATCAATCGTCCGACCACAACCCTCTGCATCCGCTTGGCACACAATTAACATGTTATAAAAAAGCTGTGGCCGACGAAATGCATCCGTCTGCTCAAATACTTTAACTACAGTAGCTGCACGTAATTCAGATAAACGATGAATCGTTAAATGAACTCGCGAAACCATAGTTGCTAATGTACGGTATTCATTGGGAATACGCAAACGTGAACATAATGACTGAATAATGGGAACACCACGCTCTTCATGACCGTGATGACTTGGCCAATTGTGCATGGGTGAGGTTGCTTTTCCTAAATCATGAACTAAAGCCGCAAAACGGATAATAGGATCGTCAGTCAAAGCAACTGCTGATTGCATTGCCATTAAACTATGAATCCCACTATCTACCTCATGATGATAATGATAAGGATTGGGCACACCAAATAATGCATGTAACTCCGGTAAAATTACTCTTAATGCATCACAAGATCGTAAAATACCAATAAACTGTTCTGGATTTTTCTCTGCCAAACTGCGCTGCCATTCTTGCCAAATGCGTTCTGCAACCAAATGCTCTAACTCACCATTTTTGACCATTTGATACATCAAAGAACGAGTTTCCTCTGCTAATGTAAAGCCCAAATAATGAAAACGCGCAGCAAAGCGTGCAACACGTAACACACGCACCGGGTCTTCAACAAAAGCTGGAGAAACGTGGCGTAATATCTTTCGTGCTAAATCTTCCTGGCCATGATAAGGATCAATGATTCTGCCTTGCTCATCTTTAGCCATTGCATTAATCGTCAAGTCACGACGAGCCAAATCTTCTTCCAAAGTGACTGAACTGCTAAAATCACAAGCAAAGCCATAATAACCTGGTGCTGATTTTCTTTCTGTTCTTGCTAAAGCATATTCTTCATTCGTCTGTGGATGTAGAAACACAGGAAAATCACGACCAACCTGACGAAATTTTTTTTGTAGTAATTGTTCTGGATTTGCGCCCACAACTAGCCAATCTCGCTCCTTTATCGGCAGATCGAGTAATTGATCGCGAACGGCACCACCCACCAAGTAGACTTTCATTAACTGTCATTTACCTTCATACTATAGGATAAGAATTATCTCGTTAGGGGCTGTTGACAGACCCTGGACTTAGTCCATTATATTATAGATCGAAACCATGAGTAAAAGACGTATTAATAAAAAACAATCTGCACGCATTGAAAAAATTCAACATAATTATCATATAAGTAAAGAACAAGACGATAATCTGGCTGATGGATTAGTTATTAGCCGATTTAGCAAACATGTTGAAATTGAAGATAGTAATGGAGCACTTGTTCGTTGCTCCATTAGACCCAACCTAGAAACTCTGGTTGCTGGTGATCGCATTATTTGGCAAAAGGAAAACAATAATCAAGGCGTCGTCGTTAGTCTTTACCCGCGACGCAATATTTTGGCTAAGCCAACCAGTGGTGAACTAAGTAAACCAGTGGCGGCTAATATCACGCAACTCATTATTGTCATTACATCAAAACCAGAACTGTCTTGGTCACTTCTTGACAGTTATTTAGTAATGGCAGAAACGCTCAATTTACATGCGGTAATTTTATTAAATAAAACGGATTTATCGTGTTTTTCGCTCAAAAAGCGGTTATTAACTGATTATCAAAATCTAAATTATCCAATCCTTTTTATTAGTAAAGATACTGCGAGCGGTATGATAAAACTAAAAAAAATATTGGATCATCAGGTTAGTGTTTTTGTAGGCCAATCTGGGGTAGGAAAATCTTCATTAATTTCTCGTTTAGTACCTCATGAACAAAATATTGCCATTGGCACACTTTCCGAAATTTCAGCTCTGGGTAAACATACTACTAGTAATTCCAAGTACTACCATTTGCCTAGTGGCGGGGCGTTAATTGATTCACCAGGAGTTAGAGAATTTAGTCTATGGCATATGGATATAACCGAAATTGCCTGGGGCTATACTGAATTTAGACCTTATTTATCCCAATGCAAATTTAGAAATTGTACCCATAAAAATACACCTCATTGCGCCATAATAAAAGCGAAACATGAAGGTTTTATTTCAGTCAGAAGATACGAAAATTTTAATAAGCTCTGCGCTCAATACATAAAAAAGTCTTAATGAATGCATCAATGATATTGTTTATGCTTAACTATACCACCCAATAGGATCCCTACTGTATTGATTTTCGCTAAAATTCTCAGCAACTTGGTCTGCTACTGGAATTGACCACGTTAGTTTTTTGAGGATGTAACTATTAATATTATATTTTATTGCTTCGTCAAGATGCGTCATATTAACTTGTGAATAATATTTCACAACACCACGAACAGAATACTCTTTTTCCGGAACTTCCATAAGGAAACAACGCATTGTAGATGGTGGTGGGGTGTACTGTAACGATTTAAAACGTCGCTCAATATATGAGGTACAATTCTTAACAAAATTAAGGCGAGCCTTTTCTGGATCACAACTCGTTAAATGCTTCATAATATCTGTATTTTGAACTGTGTTTTCAGATAAAAACTGTGAAAACAAAATATTCACTCTTAATTCTTTACTAAAAGGATCTTTTTCTTGAGCATAAGTGCGAATCAATTCATCCAAAAAACCATCAATTATAGATTTTTGACTCTCCACTTGAGTTGTATCATATGCTGCCATTAAGGCAAATAAAATTAAATCTGGTCTAAACCAATAACCACCTAGCTCTGCCACTTGTCCCTTTGCGACCTTTTGTAACCATTGATGTATTTTCCCATTGGTAAAAAAACCGTATTCGTTAGATTTTGGAATAATCAGGTTATTAAGAATGGTAGTATAAAGTTCACTAAAATTAGTTCGCTCTAGATTAAACAAAGGCAGTAACTGCTGATAAACTGGAGATAACTCCTTAGGAATATAGTTTTGTCTATCCCACATAGTTATTAATGAATTTCCTTCAAATTTTGTGGCAAACAATAATACCAGGAGGCGACAACAATGTTGATACTCTGCAATCTCAGCCTCATTAGACTCATTCATTAGCAAATTAATATAGGTAATGTCCAGTTCTTCAGCTATCTTTATTGCCAAAGCATCCCATTTTTTCTTCACTGTGGTGTCGTTGAGGTCACCTTCCTGAGAACCAATTTTATGCCAACGCTCCTGATAACAGTTTCGTAAAAAGTGTAAATCATCTTTGGTTAAAACTGGTTCTGAGTGTTTTACAGCTATGGATTTCAGAAAATCCGTAGCAAATTTGCTAACCTTACTTTCTTCAGCGATATTATCACAAAATTTAAATTCTTCTACTAGATTTACATTAGATTCTGTGCGTGCAAAACGTGTATTAATAGCTTTAAGTAGTCCTGTATCAAATTCGTTGAGTTTTTTTTCCTCAAGTAAACTATGACAAAATTTAATAACATCTTCCACAAGCATAGTAATTACAACTAACCATTGATAAAGAATTTAATTTAACCGAAAATTTAACAAAAATCAATAATTAGGTATCTAGTTAGACTAAAAAAAAGCCAGTTTTACAGATAAAAAAAGTAAAAAAAAGCGGCTAAAAGCCGCTTTTCCTATCTTAATAAAACCCTGGCGATTCCCTACTTTCACATGAGGAGACCTCACACTATCATTGGCGCAAGTTTGTTTCACTTCTGAGTTCGAGAAGGATTCAGGTGGTTCCAAACCGCTATGGT
>NZ_JBAQZB010000014.1:0-2555 GCF_049790535.1 Legionella sp. | reverse complement strand
AAGCTTGAATTATTGAAAGTGAAAACGTCTTTGAATCATTTTGCTATTAAACAAAAATTACTGCTTAAAGCGAATCAAATTATGTGCAATGAGCTGCAATTATTGAAGGCCTCTGCGTAAGGTGAGTACCTAATAAATACCGGTTTTACCTGCTAATTATGTTTAAAATTTTTATTCACACTATTACGAGACGTCTATAGTTAATTTTATCTTAACGAGAGATCTTGTCAGTATCTTCAGGTAGAATCAGTATATAATTTTATTCATGTACTCTATCACTATGAAAAAAAAAGTATTTGATCTGATCGTTATCGGTGGCGGCAGTGGTGGCATAGCAAGTGCTGTTCGTGCTGCAAAACATGGTGCAACTGTTGCAGTAGTGGAACCAAACCATTTGGGTGGTACCTGCGTTAATCTAGGCTGCGTGCCTAAAAAAATCATGTTTAATGCCTCCCTGATTGCTGAGAACATGCATCATGCAATGGACTTTGGTTTTGATCCAGTTACAGTTAAATTGGATTGGCATATGCTGGTTACTAAGCGTAACGACTACATTCAACGTCTTAGAGAGAATTATACCAAGCGTTTTACGCAATTTAATATTACTCGCCTTAATGGTAACGCGGTATTTCATGACGAGCACTCAGTTAGGGTAAATGACCTAATTTATGCAGCACCTCACATTATTATTGCAACTGGAGGTGAACCAATCATTCCTGCCATTATTGGAGCCCACCATGCAATAGATTCCGATGGCTTTTTTGCTTTAACCAAACAACCTGCAAAAGTAGCAATTGTTGGTAGTGGTTATATTGGTGTAGAGATTGCCGGCATATTGAATGCACTAGGCTCTGAGACCCATTTACTCATGAGAGGGGAAAAACCTCTTAGTCGTTTTGATCCTGTTTTAGGGGATACTTTATTAGAAATTATGCAACAACAGGGTATTCACATTCATCAAAACCATAAAGCATGTGAGATTAGTCTGAATAATAATGGCAGCAAAACCATTGTCTGTCACAGTGGTTCGAAGATTAATAACATTGACGTAATTATTTACGCAGTAGGTAGAAAACCCAGGACAAATAACTTAAATTTAGCGAAAACAAATGTCAAAACAGACAATCAAGGACTTATTGTTGTCGATGCATTTCAAACTACGAGCACTGACGGTATTTATGCCATTGGGGATGTGACCGATGCACCTGCCCTTACTCCAGTTGCTATTGCTGCTGGTCGACGATTATCTGATAGACTATTTGGCCAGCAACACGATGCCTGCTTAAATTATAACTTTATCCCTTCCGCAGTATTCAGTCATCCACCAATAGGCACTGTAGGTTTTAATGAGCAAGAAGCAATCAAAAAATACGGAAAAGATAATATTAAAGTGTATCAAACCCGCTTTACTCCTATGTACTATGCTTCAAGTGATGATAAAATTCCTACAGTAATGAAATTAGTCACTTTAGGAAAAGAAGAAAAAATTATTGGTTTACACGTCATTGGCTTAAATGCAGATGAGATGTTACAAGGTTTTGCTGTGGCAGTAAAAATGGGGGCATGCAAAAAAGATTTTGATAATACAATTGCCATTCACCCAACCAGCGCAGAAGAATTTGTAACCATGGTGTAATCACAATGAATAATACAATTCGTTCCTTTCAAGGTAAATCCCCTTCTTTAGGAAACGGAGTCTATATTGATCCTTATGCAGCAGTAATTGGCGATGTAAGCTTAGGAGATAATGTCTCCGTCTGGCCTATGGCCGTTATTCGCGGTGATGTAAATTACATTAAAATAGGTGCTGCCTGCAGTATTCAGGATGGAGCCATATTGCATGTAACCCATGATGGTCCCTACACCCCCGGAGGCAAACCTTTGATTTTAGGGCAAGGTATTACTATTGGCCATCAAGCCATATTACATGGTTGTACTATTAATGATTACTGTCTGATTGGGATGGGGGCCTTAATTTTGGATGCAGTTCACGTACAACACCATGTTATGATTGCTGCTGGTAGTGTAGTTACCCCTGGAAAAGTATTAGAAAGTGGACATTTGTACCTAGGAAATCCTGCCCGTGCCGTCAGAAAATTAACCGATAAGGAATTAGAACAGCTAGAATATTCCGCGCAGCATTATGTTAGACTCAAGGATAAATATTTACATAATATCTAGGGCATGTTGATTGCTCCCTTGGTCTTAATGGTGAAACAATCTTCCTGCTAATGCAACTTTACAGCTCCAACTTCCAGGAGCAAATCAAGTATTAGCAAAACAAGGAGCTTATACCGATACCTTAACTATTTTAATCGTAACATCTTAATTCTGTATATCGTTCACTTCAGTCAAAGAGATGCAAGGAAATCAGGAAGTGTTACAGGAATAGTCACAAAAAAGTAAAAAAAAGCGGCTAAAAGCCGCATTTCCTATCTTAATAAAACCCTGGCGATTCCCTACTTTCACATGAGGAGACCTCACACTATCATTGGCGCAAGTTTGTTTCACTTCTGAGTTCGAGAAGGATTCAGGTGGTTCCAAACCGCTATGGT
>NZ_JBAQZB010000013.1:0-5533 GCF_049790535.1 Legionella sp. | reverse complement strand
GCACCACTTGCGAATACTGGTAAAACAAAGCAATAAATAAGCATGGATTTAAAGTTCATCATGTTCTCCTTCATTAATAAGCAAATTGCCTATAAGGCTGTTTAAAGATTAAATCGTTCACTACGATGATATTGAAACGATAACCTGGGCGGACATTGATGGTGGGAGACACATTCATGTTTTTTGAAACCAGTTGCGAAGTAACCTCGCCCAACTGTTGCCCTAAAGCCTGACTCATGACGCTGCCAACAGTGGGCTGATTGGTACCGAACAGGTTCGATTGATTGGTATTTTGGCTGTAAGTGATGCCAGCAATAATGCCTGACATTAAAAGCGCTGAGCCATAAATTCGCGCATAATGATGAGTTACCTCATCGCGAAATCCAGCGTATCCGGCACTATCAGCGCCAGGCATAGAGCCAATATCCAAGACTTTACTGTCTGGAAACACCAGACGTTGCCACGCCACTAATACAGAGTTTTGGCCAAAACTGACCTCACTGGAATAAAGCCCCAGTATCTTGGTGCCTTGAGGGATTAAAAGAGCGTTACCGGTAGCGGTGTCATACACGTTTTGTGATACTTGAGCGATGATTTGACCTGGCAATTCGGAAGAGATGCCACTAATCATTACCCCTGGAATTATGCTGCCAGCTCTTAGTTCGTAGCGACTGTTTGGGTTTTGCAGCGTTGAATTTAAATGCCAGCGCGTTTCATTTTCTTCACCACCTAAAGTTTGCGGCATGGGTTTGGTCTGTCTTCCCTGTAACCATGCGAGCTGCTCTTTGAACGCTGATGAAGGGTCGATGTTTAATGTCATCTCCTTACTATTCATGGACGTTTGGACAGTGTCTTGGTTATTCAATCGTGGATTATCAACCATCACCGAGGTTTTGGCTTTAACAGCCTCTTCAAATTCTTGAGTTTTTTCCTGACGAATACGCTCGATTTCAGCTTCAGATACATCTTGTCTCAGAGCATCTTCTTTATGTGGAAGTTGTTCAGGAATGAGCAAAGGAGTTGTTTCATTGTTAGCTATCGTAACACTATGGGGCGGAATTACTGCTGATTTATGGTTTCCTACCACATCATTGGCAAGGTTCATGGTATTTTTCTTAGAGTGTTTAATTTTTGCTATTTCGAGCGGTTGGTTTTGCTCATTAGCTCGTTTATTGGCAACAAATGCAATGAGCACTACAAACAGAGTTAAAATACCAATCGCAATCATGAGGGGCACATTATTTACCCGTTTTACACCAGTGATTTGAAGTGTTTGCGGTGAATTATCAGGTGACAAATAATCATTATTTTGATTCATAGTTTTTACTCTTTATGAGTCCATGCGCTGACAGGGAGGATTTTTTCATGGTTTTTTGCATACAAACGGCTCAATGTTTGTATTCCTACATAAAGGCTAACTCGATATAGACTTTGAGGTTCAAGCTCATCAAGCACATAGAAAAAATTGTCCTTTTGTTTGGAGCATTGATTTTCATTGATGCCATAACCTTTTTTTCTCAAGCCTTGAATAAGACTTAAGCCAAACCCATCGGTTACCTTTTGACCAATACACAATGTATTTTGAGCAGGTGGATAGACTCGGCTTAATTGAGTAGCTGCATCTGCTGCCAAATAAGCATCTCTGCCCTGTGACATTTGAGTGAAATTGCCATAACGCATGCTGGCACAGCTTGATAACAAGACTGCGAGCAATAAAATACTTAATTCGTTCATGTTTAGCACCTTGTAATCGTAATTTTTTCTTGAGAGGAACCGCTGCCGATAACCAATAGGGCTTTATCAAAAACACCGTCTACGATGTAACGACAACCTTGAAGACGATAATTGACCATGACGGATTCTGATTTTCGAAACAGCCCTCTACTTCTTAAAACCAACAGCGCAGGCGCTTCACTTTGAGTCATGGTTCTTGCCATCTCAATAATCGTTTTGACGCCATTGTTATAAACTCTAATTGGCTTAAATCGGGCATTGCCTTGAATTTGATAATTAAAGTTTAGATCGCCCAGATATTCATTAGTTTCTGGCAAGGTATCTACTTTTCGTCTTTCAGCCTGAATGTGTTGTAGTAACTGCCATTTGGCTTTTGCTTCATCAGGATAAATAAATGAAACGTAGGGCATAAAATCCGTTCTGTCGGACTTTAATCTAAAGTGGTACGTTCTTCTGTCTGTGGTCACAACCAAGGAGGAATCAAGCCCTACATCTTTGGGTTTTAGGAGAAGATGGATTTGTTGCATAGCCCCAGCTCCTGTGATGGACGGCTCAACAACAAAGCGAGGATCACCAACATTCATGTCGTTAAACTGCTCACCTGGTTGCAGGGCAATATCACAAACCTGTAATGGTGCACAAACCACTCTGGTTTGCCCTGAACCATAAATAAAACTAACCGAGCCATCTGCTGAAGCAAAAGATTGACTTGTTTTTTCTCCTTGTTGTGTGCGTTCTGCACTAGTTAATGCGTGTTTTTCCTGACTTGATAGTTTGGGTGTCGTGTCGGAAAAATAGCGTTCGGCCAGAATAGTATTATCCAATGCAAACCCTGTAAGCGGTGTTAATAAACAAAATAGATGTATTATTCTTTTCATTGCTGTTCTCCATGCTTTAATTCGTAGGACCAGTTAAAATCACGTACATAAATCAGATGGGGATTTTTTAAAATAGACTCACTGCTGGCATCATTGACTTCATTCTCCTGATACATCGTAATCATGGCTTTCATCATGCGAGGCTTTTCTTTAAGCGATCCATCACGATTTCTCACTGTTTCAATCCAATCGACTTGCCAGGTCTTATCCGACTCTTGAAGCACTGAGCGAATGTTGATGCTCACAATCTCAAAGGCAGCTCTTTCAAAGGGATTGGATTGCTGTTTGTCGTTGTAGAATTCTTGAATCTTAGCCAAAGCCGCATCATTTGCGTAATATTGCGAAAGTTGCACCCAACTGCAATTGAAAATTGCAGTTGAATGGAACTCAAATTTGCAGGCGATTGCAATTCAAGATTGCAGGGTATCGGAGCGTTAGCGACGATAAGTTTTATTACCTAATTATAGTCCTCATTTATCTATTTTATTAGTAGAGATATTTTCTTTATCAAGTAACGCTTTTTTCTTGCGCATTGATTCCCCCTTAAGTTCTATTTTGTATGCATTATGAACCAATCGGTCGAGAATGGCGTCAGCCAAAGTTGGATCGGCAATGTACTCATGCCAATGTTGTATAGGCAATTGGCTTGTGATTATTGTTGATCTTAAAGTATGTCGGTCATCAAGGATTTCAAGTAGATCACGGCGTTGCTGCTCGGTCAACAAAGCAATTCCCCAATCATCAAGAATGAGCACATCCATTTTAGCCAGTTGTCCTATTAACTTCAGGTAACGTCCATCTCCCTTAGCAAGAGTGAGTTCTTGGAGCAGACGTGGCAAACGAAAATATTTGATACTATAACCTTCCAGACAGGCCTTATGAGCTAAAGCGCAAGCAAGATACGTTTTACCTACACCACTTGGCCCAATAAGGAGTATATTTTGGTTCCCTTTAACCCAATTACATGATGCTAAAGATAAAATAAGATTGCGATCCAAGCCTCTTACGTGCTTAAAATCAATATCTTCAAAGCATGCTGGCTGCCTTAAAGTGGCCTGTTTTAACCGCGTACTTAAACGCCGATTTTCTCGTTCAGTTAATTCACGGTCCAATAATAGAGCCAGTCGTTCTTCAAATCCCAAGGATTCAATGGTGGTTTGTTGTAACTGTTCTGCGAGAGCATGGTGCATTCCTTTAAAGTTTAGTTCCCTTAACTTATCTAAAATAGGATGGATTAACATGATTGTTCTCCTTTGATTATAATCGGTTAGTGGTAATAATCAGCACCTCTGATATTGATGTGAGACAGGGTCCTTGTTGCACTTGATGGTTCAGTTTGGGGCAAGGGTTTTTGATCCAAACCATTTTTTAAAATAGAAGCCACACTTTGATAAGAGAATGTCCCAAGAGCTAATGCACGGTGTGCCGCGCACTCCAAACGTTGATTTCCATAGCTTTTACCAAGACGCATGACACCAATACAGGCACGAAATGCCTGTTGTGGGTGTGGCCTTGCTGCAATCATGGCCTGGATTAATTGGGCTGTATTAGAACCTGCTTGATTAGCCCAATGAATGAGTCGCTCTGGTGTCCATTGTGCATATTCTTGATGGTTCTTCGGCATATGTTCTTTTTGGGTCGTATGACCTTTCTTATAAGCCCTTAGGTGAACCGCAATGAGTTTACTTTTAAAAAAACATGCTACTGTATTTTGATCGATACGTAGATCAAGTTCCTCATTTTTGTAACGATAAGGAACACTGTAAAAATGTTGTTCAAAAGCAATATGATAATCAAGGCCCACACGAACTTTTTTCCAATCAGCATATTCATAAACAGTAGTAGGCAATGGAGATAAAGTCTGTTGTTCTAACTCAATAAACTCAGATAAGCGATGACCGGCCAACTTCTGGAAAGGCCTTTTATTATATTCCTCCAGGAGTGGTTTGATTGCTTGATTAATTTCATGGATACTAAAAAATTGGCGGTTTCTCAGTGACGCCAAAATACGGCGCTCAATCCCTTGGACACCAACCTCAACTTTGGATTTATCTTGAGGTTTACGCACTCGCGCAGGAACAATAGCCACCCCATAATGATTCGCCATGTCCTGATAACTCCTGTTGATTTGCGGATCATAACAGTGCGCTTTGGTGACACCACTTTTTAAGTTATCGGGAACAAGAATCTTGGGAACTCCACCAAAAAACGCAAATGCTCGAACATGAGAGCTAATCCAGTCAGGGATGCTTTGGCTTGCAGTCGCTTCAACATAGGTATAATTAGAGGCGCCAAGGACTGCAACAAAAACTTGTGCTTGATGCATTTGCCCTGTTAATGGTTCAGACCAATTAACAGTCATTCCGGCATAATCAACAAAAAGCTTTTCTCCTGCTAAATGGGTTTGCCGCATACTGACCGACAAGGTGCTCTTAAAATCACGATATAATTGGCAAAATCGACTATAGCTTATCCCATCTGCATGCTTGGCTTTGTATTCTTCCCACAAAAGCCAGAGCGTCATTCCTTTTCGTTTCAGCTCTTGATGAATCTGCTGACAATCAGGCTGAGGCAAACGTGCACTGACTAACTCCTCTGGAAATAACAAACACTCTAATTGCTCATCATCCAGAGCTTCAGGAACAGGCCAACTCAATCCAGCAGCTGAGGCACGTAATAAATACAAACGCACTGATTCCCGTGAGATATCGCAGCTTAGTCCTATTTTTACATTACTTAATCCGCAGCTGTATTTTAACCGTAGAACTTCTTTTATCTTTCTCATATCCAGGCGCTCCATTGGCATCTCACTTTCTCCTTTAGGTTCTTCAGAAGAAAGCGCTAACACAGATTATTTAATCTGCCAATGTCGCTATCACTCGATACTGCAATTTTGAATTGCAATCGCCTGCAATTTTGAA
>NZ_JBAQZB010000012.1:0-3343 GCF_049790535.1 Legionella sp. | reverse complement strand
GTCCTAATTATTATGTACTAATCGACAATGGCCATGTTATTTTGAATAAGCTGAATTTTATCATAACGATACTTAGCATTACAGTAATAACTTACTTTCTCAGAACTCATCTCAACCATAAGAAATCAAGAACATTATTTCAAGAATAGTTATCAAGAAAATACGGTTTTAATGTAATGAACCCCCGTCGCATAGCTGTGTCTATCAAAGCGGGGCAAGATCACTAACCTGAGTATACAAAACTCTATTCACCTAACGTTGCTATGTCTCATATCAGTCAGGTTAGAAGTATAAGTTTAATAAACCCCGCCCTAAAAAAATCAGCTGATATTTTTATAATTGTAAACGCCTTGGTAAATCCCTAAGCAGCAATTTAACTACCTCGCTTTATAAGGAGATTAATAGAGTATACACAGACATATCCACAGAAAATGTGGATAACTTAAGGGAGTTAAAAATTGTTAATTAATTGCTATAAACCATATAGGAAAAGGACTGCTAAAAAAAGGACAGGTTGATTGGTACAATTAGGTGATGTAGAAAAAAAACAAATATCCACAAGGGGTGTCATTTAAAAAAATGGGATACCGGGTCGTCTATAGTAGCAAATAAATAATAAAAAAACAGTCTTGACTCGCATTTTTTTTGTTTATTTTTTTTAGCGGATCTCTTATTTTATCAATCAGATTTCAATAAAACACTTTGAGCTCAACCCATTCGCTCTGCACGAAATAAATACCTCGTTCTTGCCGTAATTTCCACTATGGGAAAGGAGCAAGGCACCTTAAATCACTTTATCAAGCGAGCGCTGTTCGTCTTAGAAGATCAGTCAGGATATGTGTGTAGTTAATGCATTTGATAATCAAAACACGTCTATATCCCTTATCTTTCCTAGATTTTTTGGTTCCTTTATTCAAAGAAAAACATTTAACCTTTTCAATCAATATTCAATATAAGAACGAGCAATTCAATGCTACTGCTCTCCCTTACCCTGTTGACGCAGACTTTCTAATGGGAAACCAAGTCACAGGATGATAATAAACTGAGCAATGGGATTATCATTGTTATCCTTGAATTTAACTGTATGAAAAGATATGCAAAATCACTTGCCCATATAGCCTGTAGTAGATAACAGGCACGGCATATTGTGCTTATTTCAAAATATTTTAGAAGATTGATACAACCCCAACGTCAAGAAATTTCTTACAAAAAAAACAGCATACCAGCCAATGCCTTAATAGTGCATAAAGGCTATACTGCACTTGTTTGGCGCAGCTGGGATGTTGACAAGATGTTGAGACACTAGCGAGCTCATGGATGAGCTTAAATCAATGGCATTACAGCTGCGCACAACACAAAACCGCTAAAATCCAGCGTTGTATCCTTTGAACTTCAACTGTTGATTTATCTTTTGAAGTTCTTACCCGCGCAGGAACCACTGCAACACCATAATGATCTGCAAGCTCTTGAAAAGTTCGATTAACATCCAGATCGTAAAAATGTGATTTTGTCACACCTGAACAAAGATTGTCAGGAACCAGACAAACAGGAATACCCTCAAAAAACTCAAAGGCATGAACGTGAGAATGAATCCAGGACAACAAACTTTGATCAGCCGTTGCTTCTATAGGGATCTATACAATGATTTCCAAGCTTATTCATACGATTAGTGTTCATTATAGGAGGCCATCCTTCAGTTGATGAAACGACGATTACTGTTAGGTAACAGAACCAGATTGCTGTGATCCCGTAATTGGGAAAGACCCAATAAAAGACTACAAAAGACAGTGTACAAATCAAAAAAACCTTGATTCATAAGGGCTTTTGATGGTCTTAAGTGGTCTTTAATAGTATTTTAAATTGGTGGAGGCGGCATGAATCGAACCCGCTACAAGCGGTCTTTGAGCTTTTCATGAAAGACTACGAAAGACCACGTCAATTCTGAGTTGCCGTTCTTTCTCTAAAATGCACCAAGTTATCTTTCATGGTCTGTAATTGTCTGCAGATGGTGCCGATTTGGTGCCGCTAAAATCTATTATCAAGTAGTGTGTTTAGGGTAATTATCTCGCCAGTGGTACGACAATTGCATCGTTACAATATGCTTCATAAAAGTATTTATAGAGATTTCACAGCAGCAACCAGTCAAACAATTTAAAATACATAACCCAATGAAATAATGTTTTTTTTATTGATATCTATCTTCTAAATCGCGTTTTCAATCAAACAACGCTCAGGATTTGCTGTTTGTATATGATGAGACTTTATTGCAGCATTAATAACTTTAGTTGCTTGTAAGGCATTCACAGGGTCAATTCCAAAACGCTCTCAAAGTGTAGAATTTTTCATGCGTTCACTACTTAAATACTTTATTACTGCATGCTGATAATAAGCTCGAATACGCTCACCAATTGTCATACTAGCAAAGGATCTGGGAGCATATAAGATGGCTTGCATACTCGACATTTCTGCCTGAAATTTTGGCGGTGGCAATTGAAAAAGATCTACACTCATATATTTTATTTATTGCGCACCAAGGAAGGCTGAAGGCCGAGGAACGGAGCCTGCGATTTTTTAATCAGCACGTAGGGATGTTAAAAAATCTTCCTGCAGCTGTTAAGTCATTGGTAAAGGCATACGCATTGCTCGTTTCATTAAGGGACGCAGGACGCTCGCTGCCATTTTTAATATTTTAAAAAAGTTTGCTCTCATACTGGATGAGAGCTTGAGATGATTAAACAAGTTGAATGCCATGAGCATTTTTATCTTGAAGGGCTTTCACGAAGTCACTTACAGTGGTCGCTTTTCCAACTAGAGTGTCACCCATGCCCGATTGAATAAATGCTCGTAGCACTTTACCCAGATTACCATTTCTTAAGGTTGATAAGTGTTCATTTAAATCAATATTCTTTCCATTTAACGCTGATTTTAAAGCATTAACTGCATTTCTTTTTTGTGTAAAACTTTTTTGAAAGTGAGAAAAAAAGCTACCATGAAAATATTCTTTTGTTACCCCAGAAGAATCACGTACAGCTGTTCTTTCTTTTATGTAATTATCCACTAGGTAATTAATATCGTATTTTTTTCGTTTCTCATGATTACCTGCTTGTGCATAGCCCCGAGCAATATCATTAACGTTTGCACCGTGTTGCGTACGGTAGGTCTCTACTTTCTCGTGATTACTTGCTAATGCATAGCCCTGAGCAATATCATTAACGTTTGCACCGTGTTGCGTACGGTAGGCTTCTACTTTCTCATGATTACTTGCTAATGCATAGCCCTGAGCAATATCATTAACGTTTGCACCGTGTTGCGTACGGTAGGTTTCTACTTTCTCATGATTACT
>NZ_JBAQZB010000011.1:0-13137 GCF_049790535.1 Legionella sp. | reverse complement strand
GCCCCTCTCCCGCGCTAGGAGTTTTAATAGTATGATGATGCTTTTCACGGGAGAGGGTTGGGGAGAGGGCGTGGAACAATCTGTGTTAAGACAACGAGCTCGAGATCTAAGGAAAAACAGTACGGATGCTGAGAGGTATCTATGGTATTATCTTCGCGCAAATAGACTTGGATTTAAATTCAAGAGACAAGTACCAATAGGCGAATACATCGTTGATTTTGTCTGTCTTGAAAAACGACTGATTATCGAGCTTGATGGTAGCCAACACATGGACAATCAAATGTACGATATGAAGCGTAGTGATTGGCTAATGGCGTATGGGTTTAAAATGTTGCGCTTTTGGAATCATCATGTCTTCCAGCAAACAACATCTGTCCTTGAAGTCATTATGACTGCTCTACTTTAAAGCCAAGAGCATCTTATCATTCACGACATTCCCTCTCTCCAAAGCTCCTAGCGCGGGAGAGGGGGTAGATCGTGATGAAATTAAAAATCTGTTCAAAAAAACTTCAGGAACATTACTTAGCCTATGCAAAATTATATTTCAGCTAAATTTCCTTTAGTTTCTAACCAGATTTTTCTATCACCAGCGCGTTTTTTATTAAGCATCATATCCATAATTGCTTCAGCACTTTCTTCGTCATCCAAGGTTAGTTGTACTAGTCGACGTGTATCAGGAGCCATGGTTGTTTCACGCAGCTGTATGGGATTCATTTCTCCTAATCCTTTGAAACGTTGTACGTTAGCCTTTGCTTTACTTATTTGAGCCAAATGATTGATGAAACGATTTTTCTCTTCATCATCCAAAGCATAATGAATAATTTTACCGGCGTCGATTCTATAAAGCGGTGGCATAGCAACAAACACATGTCCTGCCTGAACCAAGGGTTTAAAATGACGAAGAAATAGGGCGCATATTAATGTAGCAATATGCGCACCGTCTGAATCAGCATCCGCAAGAATACATATTTTGCCATAACGTAGGCCAGAGAGATCGACAGAGCCAGGGTCGACGCCGATGGCTACAGAAATATCATGAATCTCCTGCGATGCTAGGACTTGTGACGAATCCACTTCCCATGAGTTAAGAATTTTTCCCCGTAAAGGTAAAATGGCTTGGAATTCTTTATTACGCGCCTGTTTTGCAGACCCACCCGCCGAGTCTCCTTCTACGAGGAATAATTCAGCCTGATTAAGATCTGTTTGCAAACAATCAGCCAGTTTTCCCGGAAGAGCGGGACCTTGGCTCACGCGTTTGCGTGCTACTTGTTTTGCTTGTTTTAAGCGGCTTTGGGCTCGTTGTATTGCCAGTGTGGCAATGGCTTCACCTTGATTACGATGCTGGTTTAACCACAATCCAAACGCATCTTTAACCACGTTGTTCACTACCGCAGATATTTGCCGGGAACTTAAACGCTCTTTTGTTTGTCCGGCAAATTGAGGCTCTTTCATTTTTACAGAAAACACATATTGGCAAGGTTCCCATAAATCATCTGCTGTAAGCTTCACTCCACGAGGTATTAGATTTCTTAATTCACAAAATTCGTTCATTGCGTCAAATAAACCCGAACGTAAACCATTTACATGCGTTCCACCTTGAATGGTAGGAATTAAATTCACATAACTTTCACTAAAGCTTGTACCTACACCCTGAGACCATACCAACGCCCAATCAACTGTAGCCTCAAGACTTTTAAATTCTCCAGTAAATGGTTCTTCAGGTAAGTAATCACCATCCATTAAGGATTGATTCAAATAATCAACAAGACCATGTTCATAACACCAGTGAGATTCTTCATTATTTGTTTTATTAATAAATGTCATGGAGAGGCCAGTACACAGTACGGCTTTAGCTCTTAGAACATGGGTTAAATGCTTGATGGAAATCCGTGTCGTATCAAAATACTTGGCATTAGGCCAAAAACGGATAAGGGTGCCGGTGTCTTTCTTTTTGGTAGTACCTGTTTCATTTAATTCACAAGTCTTGTTGCCATTGGCAAAGGACATTTGATAAATAATACCATTACGTTTAATGGTGACATCAAGACGATCGGACAACGCATTAACCACGGATACGCCTACCCCATGTAAGCCACCGGAAAAGCTGTAGTTTTTATCAGAAAATTTACCCCCAGCATGCAGACGAGTCATAATTACTTCAACGCCGCATAAACCTAATTGCGGGTGTAAATCTACCGGCATGCCACGGCCATCGTCTTCGACTTCAATAGAGCCATCTTCATGCAGCGTCACTTTAATGTGCTCGGCAAATCCAGCCAGTACTTCATCCACGCTGTTATCAATGACTTCTTGAGCCAGATGGTTGGGACGAGTGGTATCAGTGTACATGCCGGGACGACGTTGGACAGGTTCAAGTCCACTTAGGACTTCAATAGCCTGGGCGGTGTAGTTTTCTGACATAGGCATTCACTCCAATTGGTGTACTGGATTTATTTTATCATAGATATGATACAGTAAAGGAATACTTACTAGTTAGTACTATAAATTTATGAAACATAGTGCAGAAGCACGTCAATTGTCGGTAGCTTTTCAAAAGCATCAACAAATAATTCCTGCTCTCAATGAGGTAAGCTTTACCTTATGTCCTGGTGAAACTCTGGTTTTGCTGGGCGAGTCTGGTTGTGGGAAATCATTAACATCTCTGGCGTTAATGCGCTTGTTGCCTAAATCAGGTGTTTATGGCATTACGAGCCAAGTTAATATCGACGGAGAGGACATTTTAAATTTGTCGGAACATATGATGCGGCAATTAAGAGGATGTCGTTTGGCCATGATTTTTCAAGAACCTATGACTGCCTTAAATCCAATTATGACGATTGGTGAACAATTGGCTGAAGTGTTGCTTAGACATCAATCATATAGCAAAAAAGAGTTAAATGTTGCGATCTTAGCCTTACTGGAGGAGGTGGAAATGCCACAGCCTGAGTTGAAGATTAATCAATATCCACATCAATTATCTGGCGGTCAAAAACAGCGTGTGGTTATTGCCATGGCTTTAGCGTGTAATCCGGAAATTTTAATTGCAGATGAACCGACTACTGCTTTAGACGTAACCATTCAGGCACAGATTTTGGCATTGCTCAAGAAGTTACAAAAAGCGCATCGAATGAGTATGTTGCTGATTACTCATGATTTAGGTGTCGTGAATGCAATAGCTGATCGTGTTTGCGTGATGTATGCTGGGCAAGTGGTGGAGCAATCTGCTGCGCATGATTTTTTTGCTCAGATAAAGCATCCTTATGTACAGCAATTATTTGCTTCGTTACCTTCTTTTGCCAAAAAAGCAGAGCGCTTATCCGTTATTCGTGGTTTTGTTCCCGCTTTGGATGACTTGCCATCAGGTTGTCGTTTTCATCCTCGATGTATTTATGCTTTTGCGCGATGTCAGCAGGAAGAGCCACAATTACAGGAGTATGATCAACGCATGGTGCGTTGTCATTTATACCCTGAACTTGAAAAACTGCCTGCGTTAGAAACTAAAAAAATAACTTGGAGTGTGGCTAGTACCAAGGAGGAAATCATTCTCGCAGTAAAGGATTTATCAGTCGATTTTGTGCAAAAAAAAAGACTATTTACTCGCAATAAAGTACTCTTTAAAGCAGTTAATCAACTTTCTTTTTGTTTGCGACAAGGAAAAACATTGGCATTGGTCGGGGAGTCTGGTTGTGGTAAGACAACTACCGGTCGGGCTTTATTGCGTTTACAACCCGCATCTGAAGGAGAGATACGTTACCGTGATTGTAATGTATTAGC
Source organism: Legionella sp. (assembly GCF_049790535.1). Lineage (GTDB taxonomy): Bacteria > Pseudomonadota > Gammaproteobacteria > Legionellales > Legionellaceae > Legionella. The sequence goes on along the minus strand of NZ_JBAQZB010000011.1, from coordinate 9,363 downwards.
TTTGAGGAGAAAAGCATTAAGAGAATACCGAAAAAAAGTACAAATTATTTTCCAGGATTCTTTTGCTTCTATGAATCCACGCATGACCATTGGTGAAATTATTGCTGAGGGAATGCATGCACAAGGGATGCGGCGTTCTATTATCTTCCAAAGACAAAAGGAATTATTGAATCATGTCAATTTACCATTAAGTAGTTTGCATCGTTATCCTCATCAATTTTCTGGCGGCCAAAGACAACGGATTTGTATTGCCCGGGCTTTAGCCACCGAGCCTGATATTTTAATTTGTGATGAACCAACAAGTTCATTAGATGTGTCAATTCAGGCGCAAATCCTAAATTTATTAAAAGAATTACAGCAAGAAACGGGTATTTCTTATTTATTTATTACCCATAATATGGGCGTTGTATCTTATATTGCAGATGAAGTTTTGGTGATGAAAGAAGGTAAGGCAGTAGAGTTTGGTACTTGCGAAAAAATTTTTAAACATCCAGAACATCCATATACTCAACGACTGTTAAACGCCGTATTAAGTATTAATACATATACCCATCCTATATAAAAGTTAGGAGGAAAAATAAGAGAACAATTTATCAATGGATGCTCCGTGAATTTAAAAGGATAAAAAAGCTGTCGGTGGGTAAAACGCTCATCAGAAACTGATCATGTATTTTTTACCTTGATTTAAAGTATCCTCATATTTTTAGTAATTTTATTTATTTAGCATACGAAGCTGAGGAGCGGCTTTAAGCGCATCTCAAAATCTTGGCACGAACTCCAGGTCCTGCGCTAAGTTTCAAGAAGTTACCTCAGTTCAGACGAACATATGACTGAATGGTAAGCTGTTCTTTTCACCATATTAACCCAAGTATTCTTATGTTATATTTTGGACAGTGTAGAGGTAATAAAGTCGAAGTATTTATTATTTAGGGAGAATGGTTGCATGAAGATTGTTGTAGATGAGCTAAGTTTTATACAATTACACAATTTATCTGCGTTTATGTATTTAGTGGTTAATGTGATAGAAGTGACTTGTTAAAAAAGTAGCGGCTTGGTTTGATAGGTATTTCGCACGCATGGATCAGCAAGCTGTGTTCTTAAAAAATAATGGTTTTTATAAAAGGATTTTTGCATGGCTCTGGAGGAGTATAAACGAAAGCGTGATTTTAAGAAAACCGTCGAACCGAAAGGGAAATTAAATTCTGCTCATAAGTTTTTATATGTTATTCAAAAACATGCAGCAAGCCATTTGCATTATGATTTTCGTTTGGAACTCGATGGGGTGTTACTGAGTTGGGCTGTCCCCAAAGGTCCTTGTTTTGATCCTTCGGTGAAACGTCTTGCTATGCATGTCGAAGATCATCCTGTAGCGTACGGTTCTTTTCAAGGGATTATTCCCAAGGGACAATATGGTAGTGGGGCAGTTATGTTATGGGATAAGGGTATTTGGACTCCTTTAGATGAGAACCCTGCTCAGGCCTATCATCATGGCCATTTACGCTTTGAACTTCACGCAGAAAAATTAAAAGGGCGGTGGGATTTAATTCGCTTTAAAGACGAAAAACATTGGTTTTTAATCAAACATCGTGATGAATGGGCACAAAAATTAACAGACTATGATGTGACCATTGAAGAACCTGATAGCGTTATTAATGGTTATTCTATAGAAGAAATTGCAGAGCAGTCTGAGCATGTATGGCATTCAAATAGGGGATCCAAAATGAAAAAGGCTCCTCCACACTCAAAAAAAATCAATTTACCGGCTGCGTTAAAAAGCAATCAATTTCCTGATTTTATTTCAGTTCAGTTAGCCACCTTGGTTGACCGTGTGCCTGAGGGATCGAAATGGCTTCATGAAATTAAATTTGATGGTTATCGTATTCTTGCGCGAATAAACCTGGATGAGGTGGTATTAAAGTCACGCAATAACAAAGATTGGACTCAAGATTTAATTCCAGTGGCTAATGCCCTTAGAGCCCTCTCTTTGAAGCAGGTAATTTTTGATGGTGAGGTGGTGGTATTAAATCAACAAGGAAAATCTGATTTCCAGTTGTTGCAAAATGTTATTAAAGGGGAAGGATCCACGCCCTTAATATACTATATTTTTGATTTACTCTTTTATGATCAGTATGACTTACGGTCTCTGCCTTTGGTGACGCGTAAAGCACTATTAAAAAGTGTGTTGCCCATAGAACATCCTATTCTTAAATACAGCGACCATATTATTAATGATGGAGAAGAGATGTTTCGGCATGCTTGTTCCATGGCTTTAGAGGGTATTGTTTCTAAAGAAGTGAATTCACCTTACATTTCCAAACGCAGTAAATCCTGGCTTAAAGTAAAATGCATCAAACGCCAGGAATTTGTCATTGGTGGTTATACATTATCGCAAAATGGACGTGATTTTCGCTCTTTGTATCTTGGGGTATTTGATGGCAAAAAATTAATTTATACGGGCAAAGTGGGTACTGGATTTACGCAAAAAGCCTTACGGGAAATTTTTATAGAGCTTAAAAAATATGAAACAAAAAAAAGTCCATTCTCGACCAGAATACCTGCCTCATCAAAGGTAGTTTGGGTAAAGCCAGTGCTGGTTGGGGAGGTGGAATTTTCGCAATGGACGCAAGGGGGGCATTTACGTCATCCCAGTTTTAAGGGATTAAGAATCGATAAAAAAGCGCATGAGGTAAAAAAAGAGCAGGAAATTTCATTAGCGCATATCGCACACACAACTAATAAAAAGAGGAAAACAGGCGCTCATGCTCAAAAATCTTCTTCTATTATCCTCACTCATCCTGATAAAGTACTTTATCCTGAAGAGGGCATTACCAAAAAAGAGCTTCTTTCATATTATGAGGCAGTCAGTGACTACTTGCTTCCTTACATTATCAATAGACCTTTATCTTTAGTACGTTGCCCACAAAATTTTAAGCGCTGTTTTTTTCAACGTCATTTTAATGAGTCTACCCTTAAAAAATTAAAAGCGATTACGGTGCAAGAGAAAAAAAATGTTGAGGAACTCATTTACTTAGATAACACCGAAGGATTGTTTAGTTTAGTGCAAATGGACGTATTGGAAATTCATCCTTGGGGCAGTCTGATTAATCAATTAGATAATCCTGATATTTTAGTGATTGATTTAGATCCAGCACCAGATGTAGCTTGGCAAGAAATAGTGCAAAGCGCCCGAGAGATTAAACAGCATTTAGCGGAATTTAAATTAACCTCCTTTGTAAAAACAACAGGAGGCAAAGGATTACATGTGGTTATTCCCATTAAACCTGAGTATTCCTGGGAGGAGGTGAAAAATTTTGCCCACACGTTTGTCGTATTTCTGGAGCAGTTAAAGCCTGAAAAGTACATTAGTAAAATAGCAAAGACTAAACGTAGCGGAAAAATCTTTGTGGATTATTTGCGTAATCAAAAAGGGGCTACGGCAGTGGCTGCTTATTCGACTCGCGCACGGCCTCATGCTCCGGTCTCGGTTCCTATTCATTGGGATGAATTAACCGCGCAGCGTAAAGATACGGAGTTTACTATTAAAAATGTTCCACCACGTTTAATTCATTTAAAACACGATCCCTGGGAGGGATTTGGGTCTATGCATCAATCTTTACGATTGAAGCAAATCGATTAACTAGTGTGCATCAAGTAGCTGTAAAAAAACTTTCTTAATGTTCTCAAATACTTAGTCTGCATTTGCAGTATTCCCCTTCCAATGGGGATTTACAGGTACTTTTTTAGTCTCTATGATAATTGTAACACTTATCATAAATGAGCATTATTATGTCACCGCGAGGCGGAAAGAGAGTTGGGACAGGACGTCCTAAAAAAGAACCCACCAAAATTATTCGTGTGCCTGTATCGCATCTGGCTGGTATTAACCAGTTGATTAATCAATCATATCACCTACCTGTGTTCTCCAGTAAAGTGCAAGCAGGTTTTCCATCACCAGCAGATGATTATATTGAAGGATATCTTGATTTAAATACCCAGTTTATCCGTCATCCTGCATCAACCTTTGTCTTAAAAGCTATAGGTGAATCCATGGTGGATGCAGGAATTTTTTCTGGTGATTGGTTATTGGTTGATAAAAGTCTTGAAGCCACAGATGGAAAAATTGTGATTGCTGCTGTAAATGGGGAGTTAACTGTGAAGCGTTTGTCGCGTAAAGGGAAACGGGTACAGTTACTGTCAGCTAATCCTCAATTTAAACCTATTGATATTACCGAAGAGATGGAGATGGTAATTTGGGGGGTAGTGACTTGTGTTTTTCATGAGTTGTCTTAATCATGTTTGCTCTTATTGATTGCAATAATTTTTATGTCAGCTGCGAACGTTTGTTTCGTCCTGATTTAAGAAATAGGCCCATTGTAATTTTGTCAAACAATGATGGCTGCTGTATTTCGCGTTCGAATGAAGCTAAAGCTTTAGGGGTTCTCATGGGAGAACCTTATTTTAAAATCAAGGGATTATGTAAGCAGCATGGAATTAAAGTATTTTCTTCCAATTACACGTTATACGGCAATATCAGCCAGCGAGTGATGTGTACTATAGAAGAATCATGGTCAGCAGTTGAAGTGTACTCTATTGATGAGGCCTTCCTTGATTTAAGTAGTTTGCCACTGTATCTACATGATTCATTTTGTCATAAATTGCAACAAAAAATCCTTAAAAATACTGGCATTCCTACCTCAATTGGTATTGGGCCTACCAAAACACTGGCTAAGGTTGCTAATCATTTATGTAAAAAGGTATTTAAAATTCCTGTAGTTAATTTAACCCACAATCGCGAGGTTCTATTAAAACAAATTGTCGTGAGTGATGTATGGGGCATAGGGAAGCGATGGGATAAAAAGTTGACTGTTTACGGTATTCAAACAGCTTATGATTTGGCGCAAACTAATGTTCATCTTTTAAAAAAACAGTTTAATGTGGTGATGATGCGCATCGCAATGGAACTGCAAGGAATTTCTTGTCAAGGGCTTATAGAACCCAAATCCAAGCAAAGCATTGTCTCTTCTAAAAGTTTTGGCCAGATGCAAACTGAGTTTTCCAGTGTAGCGCAATCAGTGAGCAGCCATTGCGCGCGTGCTGTGGAAAAAATGCGTCTGCAAAAATTAGTTGCGCAACGCATGTATGTCTTTGTGTATACCAACCGTTTTCGTGAAGATTTGGCCCAGCATGTTCAATCCTTGGAAGTGGATTTTATTAATCCTACCGATGATTTGCGAATTATTACCCAGATAGCAAAAAACGGTTTACAACGCATTTTTAAGCCTGGATTTTTTTATAAAAAAGCTGGTGTATGTTTTGAAGGCTTAGTTACTAAAGACTCAAGACAGTTGGATATGTTTTATCAGTTTAGTGAGGGGGAGTTAGAAAAAACGGAACAACTGATGTCCATTTTTGAGAAAATCAACCAAAAATATGGTCGAAGTACCATCCGCTTAGCTGCTGAAGGGTTCTCACAGCCTTGGGCGATGCGCGCGGAACTTAAATCACCAGCATATACTACACGTTGGGTGGATGTACCACATGTTACTTTAGGGTAATCTATTTAGCAGTTATTCTTATGGAACCCACAATTTTGGATTTTATCCTAATACAAGTTGTGTTTATATTGATATAATTGAATGTTAATTATGTTTTTTATTTATGTTATGCAGTTTTTCTTAAATATGGTCTATATTATAAATGTCAATATGGATATGGAGCTCCAAAAATGAAAAATACTAATTTGACTTCTAAATCGATTAATCATGCTATTATAGCACTTTTCTTATTTATCAGCCCATTAGCAGGGGCATATGCTGCATGTTGTGCGGGTCATGGTGGTGTTGCTTCGTGTAATAAATCTACAGGTTACAAGATATGTAAAGATCGTACCGTTTCTCCAACATGTACTTGTGCTATTCCAAAAAAGACTACTAAATCAAAAACTACTAAAACAACCCCTCCAGCTACTACAAGTACACCAACTCAGTCTAAAAGTCATTGGTGGAACGGAAAATCAACGACTACTACAACACCTCGTAGTGGGAGTAAAAGTACTCCTGTCACTGGCACAAGTGCTCAAGGTTGTTGCTCACGTCATGGTGGGATAGCTCAATGCAATAAGTCTAGCGGTCATCAAATGTGTAAGGATGGTACTCCATCACCTACTTGTACTTGTCATTGATATGAGCTGGGTATTTATGTAGATAAAAAGGAGAATTACCATGGATCTCAACACATTAGCTAGCCAAAGTCCAAAAATTATGACTGTGATTGAATCTATAAAAAATGATCCTAATTTTTTAAATGAATTAAAAGCAAATCCTCAAGAAGCACTAAGTAAAATTGGAATTGAACTTAACGAAGAAGAATTGGGGATTGTTCAAAAACTAGGATCTCTTAGTGAGTTAGAGGAAGAAGTTGAAGGGATATTTGGCCAAATAAAAGGTTTTTTCGGCATTAAAGATCAAACTAAGTAAAAATAAAAAGAACTAGTAATCTCTTGGTGAATTCTCGTTTGTGGACTTAATCCACAACGAGAATTTGCGTTAAATATTTTATCTTCGCTGCAAAAGTGACCATTCGAAGTCACCACTCACAAAAAAGCTAATCTGTAGTTGACCACTTGGACGTTAAGATTTATTAGTTTTTTTAAGGGTATTTTTCTTAGTGGAAGTCTTTTTGTTTTTTTTCATACTTTCTTTTAATAACGAAATGAAATCAACTACAGTAGTATTATTTTTTATAGTACTTACTGCTTTGTTTTTAGATTTTTTGACTTTTGCTGTTTGCTGAGCAAGCCATTTTTTCATCGTTTCTTGATAATCATTATGATATTTTTCTGGTGTCCACGCGCTTGTCATTTCATCAATAAGATTAATGGCAATTTTTATGTCAGCAGAACTTACTTTATAATTTTTCACCTCGTCGATAGGTACATTTACTTCACTTTCCTCACGTATATCCTCTTTGAAATGAACTAAGTAGAGAAGCAAGGCATGTTTATAAGGCAGAATTAAGCTTAAGGATTCTTTGGTACGAATAATAATCTTGGCCACACCTACTTTATTGGTTTTTTTCAAAGCTTCACGTAATAAAACATAGGCTTTTTTATTTTTACTTTCAGGAATTAGGTAATAAGATTTATCTAAATAAAGAGTGTCAATGTCATCGAAATTAACAAACTCCTCGATGTTTACAGTTTTAAATAATTCTGGACTTTTCTTCTCAATGACACGTTCATCTATTACAATGTAATTGTTTTTTTCATACTCGTAGCCTTTAACAATATCGTTCCAGTCAACTTCTTTACCATTTTCTTCGTTTATACGTTGATAACGTATGCGCGAATTAGTTTTTGCATCTAAAAGATGAAAATGAAGATCATGGTGCTCTTCAGTTGATACCAAAGAGACAGGAATTGCAACCAAGCCAAAGGATAGTTCTCCTTTCCATATGGATTTGGACATAATAATCTCCTGAATTGGAATGAGTTTTAGTTTGAACTCTGTATAAGTGATTTTAGTACAAAAAAAGAACTAGAAAAAATAAAAAGGCTGAATAAGGTATGCTTTCGAAAGCAAAGTTATTTTGCTTGAACTAGACTAGATACAGAGAAGAGCTGTTACTTAATTTTTAGAACTAAAAATAAGATCAATGCTAAGGAGATAAAGTGCCATTATTACAAGGACTAAAAGAATGGTGGCATGAGCGTATCGCGCAGCATTCAGCCGTTACTGAGGTTGAATGGGAAGCGGCATTTGCTTATTTGCCATTACTGACGCGCCTAAGTGAGCAGGAAAAAGCAAGGCTTAAGCGATTAGCAATTCTTTTTCTTCACTATAAATCGCTGGAGGGTATAGGTGGGTTACAAATAACCACTACGATGCGATTAATTATTGCTTTGCAGGCTTGCCTTCCTATTTTGAATCTTGGATTAGATTGGTATAATGATTGGGTGTCCGTAATGATTTATCCTAACGCATTCTCGCGAGAGCATAGCGAGATGGATGAATATGGTGTGGTGCATCAAGGTAGGCTCAATCTGCTTGGCGAATCATGGCAACGTGGCCCAGTTATTTTGTCCTGCGATGACGCATTACATCTCTGTGAAATGGAAGGTAGAAATGTGGTAATTCATGAATTTGCACATAAATTAGATATGCAAAATGGTAGAGCAAATGGTTTTCCACCTCTTCATAAAGGAATGTCTGGAAAACAATGGACTGCGGTATTCAGCCATGCCTATGCCGATTTTGAAATGCGATTACAAAACAACAATCCTATTCCTATTGATCCTTATGCAGCTACTTCCGCAGGAGAGTTTTTTGCTGTGTTCAGTGAATTTTTTTTTGAGAAGCCAATAATAATTAAACAGTATTATCCAGAAGTATACCAATTATTAGCCAATTTTTATTGTCAGAACCCAATTAATAATTAAAAGTTGCTTTTAATAACACTTTGATTTAAAAGTATATGTTTATTTGGAAATCCTTAAAAAATCATTTTAAGAGTAAAAAAGACTAAAAGAATAAACTATATTCATATATTGCAAACGGTAAAACAGGGATTGAAGCATGAAATCCATTCAATTAGTATGGGATGAGCATTTAAAAAATCTCAGGCAGGAGCTGAGAGAAAGTGTTATAAGGAACGTTGAGTTGTCTGAAACGACCTATCCTTTATTGGTAGCTTATTTGTACTATCTTAGAAAGCTTAATAGTATTCCTAATACATTAGATGACTTCGCTCAAAATACACAAATACTTCATGAAATTATCTATCTTTGTGAACATAACCTGTTATTTTTTCTGATTGTAACTGGACAGTTCAATGTAACTCGCGATCTTTTTCAAAATAAAACTGAACTAACAAAAATAGTTGTTTTATGGAACATCAAAAAAGAGTATAATAAGGCCTTGTTTAATAAACAATTGATTCAATCTAAATACACAGTTGAAAAAACGAACCATAATTGGAATAAACTTCCTGTAGCTGAGTGGGATGAAGCACAGAAAATCTTGATTACCCAAGTAATTTATCAATATTATGAACAAAAATTACAAAGATTGACATTTAATTTCTATGTTACTCAAGAAAAATGTTATTCCAATACAGTAGATGAGGGACTGAAGGTATTGAATTTAGCTGCCATTAAAATCAAAGCAAATAAACACATAACTCCATCGCTAAAAGAGGCTTGTTTACTTGAGCTTACTATCCTCAAGAATATTCTTTTAGAAAAAAAAGCTATTTTGGTTAAAGAATTTGAAAACCTAACGGGGTCAGAATTTCAGAATCCAAACTTGGTTCAAAAGTTTATTAAAGTAGGAAAAGACAGTTTTAATATAGTGAATAATATAAGAT
>NZ_JBAQZB010000010.1:0-20216 GCF_049790535.1 Legionella sp. | reverse complement strand
CCTCTCCTTTTGATTCCCAAACAATTCCCTCTTCAGCTTTCAAACCAGCACGTCGACTTTTCACGATAACTTTATCTGCAACAATAAACGCAGAGTAAAAACCAACACCAAACTGTCCAATCAATTGTGAGTCTTTAGCACTCTCACCGGTAAGTTGACTCATAAATTCTTTAGTACCCGATTTAGCAATTGTACCTAAATTTTCAACTGCTTCATCCCAGTTTAAACCAATACCATTATCAGAAATAGTGATTGTTTTAAGCTTTTCATTCACTTGAATGCTAATTTTTAAATCAGGATCATTTTCAAGAAGAGAGCTATCTGCTAAACCTAAAAATCTTAATTTATCCAATGCATCGGAAGCATTAGAAATTAATTCCCGTAAAAAAATTTCCTTGTTACTGTAAAGTGAATGCACTACCAGATGTAACATTTGCTTTACTTCAGTTTGAAAACCCATTGTTTGTTGCTTACTTACCATATGACTAATCTCCTAAACCTATTTTTCTTAACGATTTATCCCATATAAGGATTGATTAGGTAATTTCAAGGGTAACATCAAAGTAAATTTTGGAAAAAATTGAATAATTGCCGGTCCCTAATAATATGATATTAGGATCTGATGAATCGTGTCGTTTATTACTTCTTCGTTCCGTTCAATGAAAAGTCAAAACTCGGTATAGATAGAGTACCCCCCGAATGAATAATTAATACCTTGCCTTGTAACTGCCTCATTTCAATAGAGTGCCTTGCTTCATAAAATAATTTCGCTGCATAAATAGGATCTGCTAAAATCCCTTCTTCACGTGCTAAGCGGCAAATTTCTTTTTTAATTGTCTGATTAATCGAACCAAAAGATTTGGCCGTAGTGGGATAAAAACAATCATAATTTTGAGGTATTAAATTAAACCATAAATCTAATTTAGACTGGAATGTTGCTTTATTATCCGCCAGTAACAGCACATGAACTTGTGCCGGATGTTCCAATAGCGTTAAACCTTTAATAAGTGCAGCTGCAGAGAAACCTGTTCCAGCATCAATAAAAATATGCTGGAAAGTAAACCCTAAAAACTGTTCATTAGCGATAATATCTTTCGCCAAGCTCATGGCACCAGACTGTGCCTCTGGAACACTAGCCCCCTCGTGTACTACAAATCCGGGTTCATTTAATGTATTTAGATAATTCTGCGCTAATTCGTTAACCCGACACCAATCATGACGCTCAATCCAAACAATTTCCTGATCATTTAAAAAAAGACTACTGAGTTTAAAGTTACCTTGAAGCGTTAATCTCCAAGGCTTAATTAAAAAAGCGGTAACTTTAAAACTAAATTCTCTAGCTAATTGTAATGCAGCCAGTAAATTATTAGATTGTGGACCACCAATAATAATTAAATGCTGAATACCTTGTTTTAGAAGAAAAGGCATCAGGCTGGAATATTTACGTAATTTTGAGCCGCTAATACCACAGCCTAATTCATCATCTCTTTTGACATAACAATTAACACCCAGATTAGGAAAATTATTCAGAGGATGAACGCGACTCGATAAGTTCCACATTGCTATTAGGTACCTCGGATAAAATCAAAATGAGTATTAGAAGAAGTGGGCTGATGATATTCATAGCCCAACTCGTTAAATAGTTTAAGTTGTTCAATACCATCAATTTGATTTTGCATGATAAATTTGGCCATTACCCCTCTTGCCTTTTTAGCATAAATACCAATCATTTTAAGTTGCTCATTCTTTTTTTCATAAAAATTAACTGTGATCACAGGATAATTTAATTTTTTTTCATCTACAGCTTTAAAATATTCCGTGGATGCAAGATTAATGACGAAGGGATTCTTTTGTAACTCCAATTGTTGATTCAAAGCTAGAGTAATAGTCTCTTGCCAAAAATCATAGAGATTTTTACCATCAGGATTTTCCAGACGTACACCCATTTCCAATCGATAAGGTTGGATGTTATCTAATGGTTTTAGAAGGCCATAAAGACCCGATAAAATTCTCAGGTGTGATTGAGAATAGCTGACCGTGTTTTGATCCCAAGTATTGGCCTCTAACCCTTGATAAACATCCCCCTGAAATAAAAACAAAGCGGGATAAGCATGTGCAGGGGCTTTAACAAGTACAAACTCCTGATATCGCTCAAAGTTAAGTGTGGCAAGATCCGGAGATAAATCCATCAACGCAGCAATGTCTTTTACAGATTTAGACTTCATCATCATTATTAAGGTACTTGTTTTATCTAAAAATAAAGGTTGTGTCGTACTGCCAGAATAAGGTTTAAATGTTTTTAATAGTTTTTTTGCAGGTGATATTAAAATTAACATGGTTCATCCTTAATTAAAAAGTTCGTATAGATAAGTAAGATACCCCCTTCAGATAGGACCCTTTAACTTATTTGTCATTAGATCACTGCGCATGTGTCTTTGTGATATTCAATGTTTCAGCACCTGGATGAGGCATATTACTGAAATGGTCAATTCATTTGTAAATATGACAGTGCAATAAACTTCATTCTAAACCCTACTAACGAAGCAAGTTACGAATGAAGTTCAGTAAAATACGGTTTTCCATCGCTGATTACTGACACAACCACTAGAGGCTGTAATATAATTCAAACTCATAAGGATGTGTTAAACTTCTTATTTTAGTTATTTCTTCTTCTTTCATGTTGATGTAGTTATTAATAAAATCATTAGTAAATACATCACCTTGTAATAAAAACTCATGATTAGCTCTTAAATTCTCTATAGATTGCTCTAGAGAAACACATACTGTTGGTACATCAACCAACTCTTCTGGTGGTAAATCATAAAGATCTTTATCCATTGCCTGACCTGGATGAATTTTCTTTTGAATACCATCTAAGCCAGCCATCATCATTGCTGAAAAAGCAAGGTATGGATTTGCTGTAGGATCTGGGAAACGGACTTCAATACGGCGTCCTTTCGGGTTATTCACATACGGTATACGAATTGCCGCAGAGCGGTTTCTTTCTGAATAAGCCAATAAGACCGGTGCTTCAAACCCAGGGACCAAGCGCTTGTAGCTGTTGGTTCCTGGGTTGGTAAATGCATTTAATGCACGAGCATGTTTGATAATACCACCAATGTAATAGAGGGCCATCTCAGAAAGACCAGCATATTGATCACCAGAAAATAAATTCACTCCATCTTTAAATAAAGATTGATGACAGTGCATACCACTTCCATTATCACCTATTAAAGGCTTCGGCATAAATGTTGCCGTTTTTCCGTAGTTATGAGCAACATTATGAATCACATATTTTAAAATTTGTAGCTCATCTGCTTTATTGGTTAACGAATTGAAGCGAGTAGCGACTTCACATTGATTGGCTGTTGCAACTTCATGATGATGTGCTTCAACAACAATCCCTAAAGACTCTAGAGTTAAACAAATTGCAGAACGAATATCATGTGAAGAATCCACAGGAGGAACTGGAAAATAACCACCTTTCAATGCAGGCCGGTGTCCAATATTTCCGCCTTCCATTTCTTTACCTGAATTCCACTCAGCTTCTTCTGAATCAACTTTATAAAAAGAACCAGAAATAGTAGTTTGCCATTGTACGTTATCAAATATAAAAAACTCAGGCTCTGGACCAAAATTCACCGTGTCAGCAATTCTTGTAGATCGTAAATAATTTTCAGCACGTTGAGCTAAAATTCTAGGACAACGCTCATATCCGAGCATGGTTTTAGGGTCAAGTACATTGCAACGTATAAATAAGGTATTGTCTTGAAAAAACGGATCAAACTTAATCGTTTGCAAATCAGGCATCAAAGTCAAGTCTGATTGGTGAATTTTTTGCCATCCCTTAAATGAAGAACCATCGATCATTTTACCATTTTCAACCAAGTCTTTATTTACTGCTGAAACAGGAATAGTGATGTGTTGCTCTTTTCCACGGATGTCAGTAAATCGCAAATCCACAAATTTGGCATCGTATTCTTTGATCGCCTCAAGGACCATGTTTTTACTCATTTATAACTCTCCAAGATAATATGAATATAGTGTACCTTAAGTGACTTATTAAACCCAATAGATTAGACTCTATAGTTTTACTCTAAAACCTAAAAAATATGGGTGCCTACCAATATCAAGCGCTAAAAAAAAATGGCAATACTAGCAAAGGTGTTTTGGAAGCAGATTCTGAGCGTCATGCTCGTCAGCTCTTGCGTGATCAAGGATTAATTCCCACCCAAGTACAAATATTGACTCAACAGCGGATAGGAACTACTCGTAAAAACAAAATATCCACTGCTGATCTTTCTTTATTTACTCGTCAGTTAGCTACTTTACTTGCTGCGGGGATTCCTGTTGAAGAATCATTACGTGGGGTTAGTGAGCAGACCGAAAAAGATAAAGTACGTGAATTAATTATTGGTGTGCGGGCTAAAGTTCTGGAAGGCTATGGTTTGGCCCAGGCAATGTCCCACTACACGAATGCATTTCCTGAATTATATCGTGCCACCGTTGGCTCTGGTGAGCAAACAGGACATCTTGATGTGGTTTTGGAAAAATTAGCTGATTACACTGAAAATCAACAACAAACGAAACAAAAGGTTCAACAAGCACTAATCTACCCTATTATTATGATCCTTGTTTCAACTGCAATTATTTCTTTTCTGTTAAGCTTTGTTGTCCCTAAAATTATTGAGGTATTTACCAGTAGCGGGCAAACCTTACCCTCAATGACAAAAATATTAATCGACATCAGTAATTTTGTAAAATTCTATGGTCTCTATGTTTTAGGGGGTATTATTCTGGTAATCATGGGCTTTAAAAAATGCCTTAATAATATAAAAATTAAAACAGCTTGGCATCGCCTGCTTTTGAAATTACCCATCATTTCTTATTTGTTAAGAACAATTAATGTAGCACGCTATATTCACACATTCGGTATTTTGTTTGCAGCAGGAGTCAGTGTTTTGGAAACCATGCGCGTTTCAGGGAGCTTGGTTACTAATGTTGTTATGCGCCAAGCATTTGATGCAGCAACTTTGAAAGTAAGAGAGGGTTCGGGAATTAGTGAAGCACTTAAAGAAACTGGCTATATTAGTCCCATGACCATTCATTTGGTTGCCAGTGGTGAAAAAAGTGGTCAGATCTCTGTCATGATGGAGCGTGCAGCAACTCACTTAGATAATGAGGTAAAACGATTAATTGATACTTCATTAACTTTGTTAGAGCCTTTGGTAATTTTATTTATGGGAGGTATTGTTTTATTTATTGTTTTAGCTACTTTATTACCTATCTTTTCGATGGAGCAATTAATCACTTAATTTTTTAAAAACACAGGAGTACAAATGAACAAACAAAAAGGCTTTTCATTAATCGAAATCATGGTTGTGGTGGTAATTTTAGGGATACTCGCCTCCATTGTCGTTCCTAAAATTATGGGACGTCCTGATGAAGCACGCAAAGTTAAAGCGAAACAAGATGTATTGTCCATACAAAATGCTCTGGATTTATATAAGCTTGATAATGGAAACTATCCAAGTACTGATCAAGGTTTAATGGCGCTGGTAGAAAAACCCTCATCTAGCCCCGCAGCCAATAGTTGGAAACAATACCTTAAATCATTACCCAAAGATCCATGGGGTAGAGATTATCTCTATTTAAATCCTGGAGAACATGGTGATGTCGATGTATTCACTTATGGTGCCGGAGGACAACCAGGTGGTACAGGGATTAATAGTGAAATTGGTAATTGGGATGAAAAATAACCTGGGTTTTACCCTCATTGAAATTATGATTGTCATCGTGATTATAGGCATAACTGTTGGTTTTGCCTTAATCGCATTTGGTGATTTTGGTGAAAGCAAACGCATCCTATTTGCTGCTGAACACTTGGTCAATAATCTGCGTCTTGCCCAACAAGAAGCTATTTTAGAAACCAATACTTTGGGATTACGAATAGATAATAAGAGCTATCAAATTCTCCAATTGCAAAATAATTCTAAATGGAGTCCCATGTCTAATAAAGGGATTTTTAAAACAACCAACTTTCCTCAAAATACTGTAATTACTCTGATCACTAAAAATCATCCCGGAGCAAGAAAACCCTCGATCATTATTCTTGCTTCTGGAGACATGACGCCATTTACTTTAAATTTTGGTAGTAATAAAGAAGATAAATTAGCATCACTTATCGGAAGCCGTAATGGTGATTTAAAATTTAAGGTAGTTAACTCTCAATGATGTCTCATAATACTAAAAATTCACAATTAGGTTTTACCTTAGTTGAAGTTTTATTAGCGCTTACAATCATTGCCATTGCCTTAACTGCCCTACTTAAAGCCATTGCGCAGAATATCGAAAATACTCATCGTATTAAGCAAAAAACTGTCAGTCACTGGGTTGCAATGCAAGGTGTTGCTATGGTTCAATTAGGTTTGCTCCATATTAATCCTGGCCAAGAAACAACTCAAGATACATTCATGCTAAACGAACATTGGTTCTGGCGAGTAAAACTCAGTTCAACACCACAAAAATCCATCCAGCTCATTACAATTTCAGTCAGTACTCAAAAAACAGGACCTTTTCATCAAGAATTGCAAGCATTCAGGTATGTATCATGAGAAAATTTGCGGGATTTACGCTTATTGAAATTTTAATTGCCCTGACTGTCTTCGCCCTCCTGGCTAGCATTACTTCATCTACTTTATATTATGCTTTTAATACGCGTACCCGAGTTAATGAGCGAAGTGAGCATTTGAGTAGTTTACAACTTGCCATTAGCCTAATTCAACAAGATATCCCTCAAATTGTAGAACGTGGCATTCGTGGTAATGACATGCGTTTATTTCCTATTTTTATAGGAAGTTCAGATTATATGGAATTCACCCGTGATGGAGATGTTAATCCTGGTGGTATTGAAAAACGCAGTACGCTTAAGCGAATTGGTTTTCTCTGCCAAGGAGATGCACTTGTGCGTAGAACTTGGGATATTCTGGATCCAACCGATAGAAATAAATATGCGGATAAATTACTCATTGATAATTTGGATGATTGTCATTTTGGTTATTTAAATCAAAGTTTAGAATTATTCTCTGAATGGCGCGCAGATGCAGTAAATCAAGAGCAAAAAAAAGAATCCTTACCTAAAGCCGTGCAAGTGAATTTTACTTTGCACAATCAAGGGGAAATCAATTTATTATTCCCCATAGCTGAGGCACTTTATGGAAAAAAATAATAAAAAACAGCGAGGTGCAGCTCTGCTGACTGCCCTGTTTATTATGACTTTAGTGGCCATAGTGGCAACAGCAATGAGCACCAAAGTACAAGTAGATATTTATCGCACACAACTTATCATATTCCATGATAAACTTTATTTTGCCTCTCAAGCAGTAGCTTTCTGGGCAATGAGCGAATTAAATGATCCTAAAAAACAATTCGCTAAGGTCGATGCAGATGGTATGGTGAGTCAATACCCAAAAGCCATGGCAAACATCTATCCCTCTGTGACTTTAAAAGGAGGACTTTATGATTTGCAAGCGCGTTATAATCTTAATAATTTAGTTAATAAAAAATTAAGCTTAGGATTTGCAAACCTTTTAGGTAAAGTTATTCCTAAAATAAAAACACCCGAAAAAATAAATGTGGCATTGGCCATTAACGATTGGGTTTCTCCCTATGATCTTGGTGTAGGGAAGGATAAATATTTATCTTATTACCTTAGCCAAAAGCCCCCCTATTACCCAAGCCATCAATTGATGAGCAGTAATTCTGAGTTGCGTTTAATCAATAATGTAAGCGCTGGGACCTATTTAGCCTTGCAACCCTACATTACCACATTACCAGAATCAACACCCATTAATATAAATACAGCACCGAAGCAGGTTCTTATGGCTTTAAGTACTTCTATAAATGAAGAAAATATTAAGGAATTAAACCAAGCTAAAGGAAAGAAAGGTATTAAACAAATTGCCATGATTCGTGAGTTACTTACAAAACTGAATATTCCCTCTGATCAAATCACTTTGGAGAGTGATTATTTTCTCAGCGTAGCCTATGCTTCCAGCGAAAATTTTAATTTTACCGTGTACACCCTTTTAAAAAGGAATCATAAAAAAGGAACACTCTCGGTAAGTATCGTACGCGAGAGTTTTAATGTTTTTTAATTTTTCTCAAAACACTTGATTAGTCAAACCTTAGAATTAAACTTATGCAATCCATCTGGCACTCGCTTTTTAATATACTAATTATTCTGCTTGTTTTTGCGGAAGCTCCATCTTTTTGATTAGTTTCTCTGCCTCTTTTAAATCTTGATCGGACAATTTACCTTTCAGAATGTTTAACTCTTTGATTGCCTCTTTATTTTTATTGTCGGCAGCGAGTTTTAACCATGCATAAGCAGTAATCCAATTCTGTTCTACTCCCAGACCTGCTAAATACATATAACCTAATTTAGCTTGTCCCATGGGATCTTCTTGGGCTGCAGACTTAGTAAACCAAAATGCTGCTTGCTCATAGTCCTTATCCACACCCATTCCAGTGAGCAATAATTGACCGATTTGTGCCTGTGCATCTGCCTCCCCGCCTTGAGCGGCTATTTGAAACCAATAAGCCGCTTTTTGTGGATCAGCCTTAATACCATAACCCTTAAGATAATAATATGCTAAATAGTTTGCTGCTCGAATATGACCCAGATTTGCAGCTTGTGAAAACCAATAAAATGCCGAACGGTCATCTGCAGCAATACCTGATTCTTGTCCTGTATATAATAAGCCCAAACTGTAAGCAGCCTTAGCATCACCCTGTTCAGCCGCTTTTTGATACCAATACAAAGCTTTATTCACATTTTTAGATGTGCCTATACCCATAATAAAAGCATAGGCAAGGTTAATTTGTGCCTTAACGTAACCCTGCTCTGCCGATTTTTTAAACCACTGCACGGCAATTTTATTGTTAGCTTTGACCCCATCACCAGTAGAATACATTAATCCTACATTTCTCTGAGCAATAGCATTACCTTGTGAAGCAGCTTTCATATACCATTTAAAAGCCTCAGCATAATTTTGCTTCACGCCCTCCCCTAAATCATAGAGAAATCCCAAACTAAGTTGAGCTAATGCATTATTTTTATCAGCAGATTTTTGATACCAATTTAGGGCCTCAGTATAGTTTTTGGAAACACCTTCTGCGTATTGATACATACGTCCTAATAAATACATAGCTTCAGGATTACCCTGTCGGGCTGATTGCATTAAATGGGGATAAGCGGTGGTGTAATCGCCATTTTCAAAAGCAGAAAAACCTACAACTTCATCTGCAAACGCAGTATTGATCATGAATAATGTCGCTAAGATTAGCCTGCGCATACTGACTCCATTTCGGTTCCCTTATTTAAAAGAGTAGAATATAGAATCAACAAAGCAAGTAATTAAACTTATTTACCAGAATCACTTCAATTTAACGACTAGAAAACAAAGATCGCAATTATTCCCTACTTTCCTGCCACCATCATCTTTTCAATTAAAACAGAACCACAACGCATGGAAATATTAGGATTAATGTCATTGCCCACAGCAAGAATAGACATGAACATATCCTTCAAATTCCCGGCAATGGTAATTTCATCCACAGCAAACTGTATCACTCCATTTTGCACCCAATAACCACTTGCTCCACGAGAATAATCACCAGTAATGCCGTTGACACCCTGCCCCATCAACTCTGTAACTAATAAACCCGTACCCATCATTTTCAATAAATCAGAAAGATCACCAGCGCTTGCATCAATTGTTAAATTATGAACACCATCACTGTTTGCCGTTGTTTTTAAGCCCAACCGGCGCGCTGAATAACTCCCCAAAACATAGTGCATCACTCGTCCATTTTCAACCAAACGATTGGGACGAGTCGGCACACCCTCACCGTCAAAGGGAGAACTCCCTAATGCGCCAAGTAAATGAGGTTGTTCATAAATACGAATAAATTCAGGAAAAACCTGTTGTCCAATTGAATCCAGCAAGAAAGTATTTTTCCTATATAAATTAGATCCGCTAATTGCATTAATAAAACTTGCAAATAAACCACTGGATACTCGAGATGAAAAAATAACCGGAGTGGATTGTGTTTCAATTTGTTGAGCACCTAAACGGCTTAAAACTCGTTTTACTGCATTTTGCGCGATAACATGAGGATCAATCAAATCTTTAGCATCACGGACGGTAGTATAATCATAGTCGCGCTGCATTTCCTCACCTTGGGTGGCAATTAAGGAGCAGCTCAAACTATGACGGGTGCTATGGATAAAACCAGAACCTTCATTAGTATTTGCAAAACCATGATGTGATTCATAGGAAGATACATTCACTCCATCAGAATTAGTGATGCGTTTATCTAAAGATAAAGCATATGACTCGCATTTTAATGCCAAATCAATAGCTTGTTGTGGATTTATATCCCAAGGATGAAACAAACCAAGATCAGAATGTTTTTGGGTCATTAATTCTTTATCAGCTAAACCAAAACAAGGATCTTCAGCGCTTACACGAGCAATATCACACGCTGCTTTAACCATTGCATGTAATGCCTCTGGTGAAGTATCCGTACTGCTTGCTCCTCCTTTACGCTGACCTATATAAACCGTAAGGCCAACTTCTTTATCCTCACTAAAGGCAACTGTTTCAACCGTCCCCATACGCACATCAACCGAAAAGCCCCGATCATTATTCACTGCCACCATGACGTCAGTAGCCCCTTCTTTTTGAGCAAGATCTACTATGTCATCCATTAAACGAGTTAATTCTAGTGTTGACTTATGTACTTCACTATTGTTATGTTGCGTTTTAATTTGCATAAGAGATTCCATGGTGTTGAATGATGCACATAAGGATACAATAACATGTCTTCGCAAACCAATGTTTATCCTGCAAACAAATCATATTTGTTTTATCTGATATTTTTTTTACTTAGCTTGCTGACTCCTTTTCATTTGTGTTTCGCAGGAAAATGGCAAGAATTAAGTTCAGGTATTGATTATCAGGATCTTGCAGGAGGTATACTTACCCCTTGGTCGCATATCTATGCATTCCGCATAGATCTTACCAAAAATAAACTGGCGATTGTCAGCGCAAAATCTTTAGCGCTTAAAAATGCATCAGCAGATCAATTTGGCGAACACAGTCAAGCGTTGCTTAGCGTTAACGGTGGTTTTTTTGATCATAACTTTAGTCCCCTTGGATTAAGGATTAATAATAAAAAATTGGAAAATCCTCTAAAACGAATCAGTTGGTGGGGAATTTTCTATGTAAAAAATAATAAAGCCTCTATTTCCAGCCTAAATCATTTTCATTACGACCATGATATTGATTTCGCGATGCAAAGTGGGCCTCGATTATTAATTAAAAAGAAGATCCCTTCATTAAAAACTGGAGATGCAGACCGTTCAGCTCTCGGAATTACTGCTGATGGAAAAGTAATTATTCTAGTCTCAACCAATGCAGCAATGTCTACTAGTAAATTAGCTCGTCTGCTTAAAGCACCTCCATTATCGTGCACCGATGCAATTAATTTGGATGGAGGAAGTTCAAGCCAATTGTATGCTCATATGGGTTCTTTTTTATTAAATGTTCATAGTTTTTCTCATGTTAGTGATGCAATTATTGTGAAAAAAACTTAAAATCATCCCCTACAGCTATCCCGTGACCAGACGGTGTTATCCGACTTAGAGTGTTAATGTTCGTTATATGATATCAATTCAACTGTACACAAATAAACAGCAAAGAAAAAAGTAATGAACACACAAGTTATCCACAATATACTCCCAATTTGTTCTATTGACCCTAATCCAAAAACACATTATCTTGTTATAATAACCGCCAAAAGACCCTATATGTTGGGTTTTATACTATAATCTACAGGAACAGTGAGTAGAATTAGATCACCTGTTAATAACAAACATACTACGTGGAGGAAAAATGTCCGCAATACTTGATCCGGTAAATGATATACCGCTAACAAGTCAACTGGAATTGACAGCTAATGCTCCTGGTGTGCTTAAGACCATAAAACGTAATGGTAAAGTAGTGAATTACGATGATAACAAAATTAAAGTTGCAGTAACTAAAGCTTTTATTGCGAATGAAGGTGGCACCGCCCCTACCTCTGACCGAATCCATCAACAGATCGAAGAACTTACTCGTCAAATCACACAGGCGTTCAAACGACGTTTACCCAGCGGTGGGGCAATTCATATTGAAGACATCCAAGATCAAGTTGAATTGGCACTCATGCGCAGTGGCCACTATAAAGTTGCTCGAGCCTATGTACTTTATCGTGAAGAGCATCGTAAAGCGCGTCAGACAGAACTAAAACAACAAGCTAATGACAGCAAAACTTTATTAATTACAATGTCTGATGGTGAATTAAGATCATTAGACATGGCACGTGTGAATACTATCGTTAATGAATCATGTCGTGATCTATCCCATGTTAGTGCAGAACCGGTAATTAAAGACGCCTTACGTAACCTTTACAACCAAGCAAAATTCGAGGATGTTCATAAAGCATTAATCATGGCAGCACGTACTCTGGTTGAAAAAGAACCTAATTACACCTATGTTAGTGCTCGTTTATTATTAGACAGTTTGCGCATGGAAGCACTCGGAAAATTGAATATCCAGACGGATGCAACCTTCGACGAAATGACTGCTCTATATCCCTCTTACTTTAAGATCTATATCAATCAAGGTATTAATCAAGGGATGCTGGATGTGAAAATGGCTGACTTTGATTTGGACAAATTAGGCAAAGCACTACTACCACAGCGTGATATGCACTTTACTTATTTAAGCCTACAAACATTATATGATCGTTATTTTATTCATGAGCATGGAGTGCGTTATGAATTACCACAAGCATTCTTCATGCGAGTTGCTATGGGTTTAGCAATGCGTGAAAAGAATAAAGAAGACAAAGCAATTGAGTTTTATCTGTTAATTTCTTCTTTTGACTACATGTCATCTACACCAACCTTGTTTAACTCAGGCACTATTCGTCCACAATTATCCAGTTGCTATTTAACTACTGTACCCGATCATTTAGATGGTATTTACAGCGCAATCAAAGACAATGCTCTACTTTCCAAATTTGCTGGTGGCTTAGGTAATGATTGGACTCCTGTGCGTGCAATGGGTTCACACATTAAAGGAACCAACGGAAAATCACAAGGCGTTGTTCCTTTCCTTAATGTTGCTGATGCCACAGCAGTAGCAGTGAACCAAGGCGGTAAACGCAAAGGAGCTGTTTGTGCTTACTTGGAATGCTGGCATAAAGATGTAGAAGAATTTCTAGAATTAAGAAAAAATACTGGGGATGACCGTCGTCGTACACACGATATGAATACTGCACTATGGATTCCTGATTTATTCATGATGCGTGTTCGCGAAAATGGCGAATGGACTTTATTCTCTCCCGACGAAGTACCTGGGTTACATGATCAATACGGTAAAACATTTGAAACTCTATATATAAAATACGAAAACAAAGCAAGTCAAGGTCTTATTAAGAATACTAAAACACTCTCAGCAGTAAAACTATGGCGCAAAATGCTGTCTATGCTGTTTGAAACAGGACATCCATGGATGACATTTAAAGATCCATGTAACTTACGTTCTCCACAGCAACATGCAGGCGTAGTTCACAGTTCAAATTTATGTACTGAAATTACACTAAATACTTCTGAGGAAGAAATTGCAGTATGTAACTTAGGAAGTATTAACCTTCCAGCACATATCAAAAATAGCCAACTGGATAAAGAAAAATTAAAACGTACGATTACTACAGCAATTCGTATGTTAGATAATGTCATTGATATTAACTATTATTCGGTACCACAAGCTCGTAATTCTAACTTAAAACACAGACCTATTGGTTTAGGTTTAATGGGCTTCCAGGATGCCTTATATGAGTTAAAAATTGATTATGCATCTCAAGAGGCGGTTGAATTTGCAGACTCCTCTATGGAATTAATTAGTTATTATGCAATTGAAGCTTCTTGTGACTTAGCGAAAGAACGCGGTAGCTATTCAAGTTACGAAGGATCTTTATGGAGCAAAGGCATACTGCCAATTGATTCCATTAACTTGCTGCAACAAACACGGAATAAATATCTGGAGCAAGATCGTTCACAACGTCTAGATTGGGAAAGCTTACGTATTAAAGTTCGTACTCAAGGTATGCGCAATTCCAACGTAATGGCTATAGCACCTACAGCGACTATATCCAATATTTGTGGTGTAGCACAATCCATTGAGCCTACCTATCAAAACTTATACGTAAAATCCAATCTGTCTGGAGAATTTACTGTAATTAATCCATACTTGGTAGCTGATTTAAAAGCTCTGGATCTTTGGGATGAAGTCATGGTCAATGATCTGAAATATTTTAACGGGAGTGTACAACCAATCAGCCGTATCCCTACTGAATTGAAAAAACGTTATGCCACCTCGTTTGAAGTTGACCCAATCTGGTTAATTGAGGCAGCTTCTCGTCGTCAAAAATGGATAGATCAAGCCCAATCACTCAATATTTATATGGCTCAACCTTCCGGTAAGAAATTAGATCAATTGTACATGCATGCTTGGACATGTGGATTAAAAACTACTTATTATTTACGGAGTCTAGGTGCAACGAACGCTGAGAAATCGACTATCACTGATGGTGTATTAAATGCAGTCAAAATAATAAGTGATTCAGCCACGATCTGCTCTATACTTGATCCAGACTGTGAAGCATGCCAATAATTAGGAGAGTTTTAATGTCAGATATGAAACAACAAACCATGCCTACAGGCGCTATAGGCTATGAATCTCTTGAAATGGGAGCTGCACGAATTCACGTTGATGATAAGCAAATCATTAATTGCCGAGCAGATTTGAACCAACTGGTTCCATTTAAATATAAATGGGCGTGGGATAAATACTTATCAGCTTGTGCAAACCATTGGATGCCTAATGAAATCAATATGAGTGCTGACGTAGCTTTATGGAAAGATCCTAATGGACTTACAGAAGATGAGCGTTTAATTATCAAACGTAATTTAGGATTTTTCTCAACAGCGGATTCATTAGTTGCAAATAACCTGGTGCTCGCCGTTTATAGACACATTACGAACCCAGAATGCAGACAATATCTATTACGTCAGGCCTTCGAAGAAGCATTGCACACGCATGCATATCAATACATTATTGAAAGCCTGGGACTGGATGAGGCTGAGGTTTTTAATATGTACCGAGAGATCCCCTCTGTGGCCACTAAAGCGGCTTGGGCTCTTCCTTTTACGCAAAGTTTGGGTGATGAAACATTCCACACTGGAACTGTAGAAAACGATCAGCGATTATTACGCGACTTAATTGCCTTCTACGTTATTTTTGAAGGAATCTTTTTCTATGTTGGATTTACACAAATTCTCTCGATGGGTCGTCGTAATAAAATGGTAGGAACTTCAGAGCAGTTCCAATATATTTTACGTGATGAATCCATGCATATGAATTTCGGTATCGACGTAATTAACCAAATTAAAATTGAAAACCCTCATTTATGGACCCCTGAGTTCAAAGAAGAGATCATCCACCTGATCAAAGAAGGTGTTGCAATGGAATACCAATACGCAAAAGATACTATGCCTCATGGTATTTTAGGAATGAATGCAGAAATGTTTGAAGAATATTTGCATTTCATCGCCAACCGTCGCTTAAACCAAATTGGTTTACCTGAACAATATTCTCGCGCAGAAAATCCATTTCCATGGATGAGTGAAATGATGGATTTGAAGAAAGAGAAAAACTTCTTTGAAACTCGTGTTATTGAATATCAAGCCGGAGGTACTTTAAACTGGGATGATAACGATTAATATCAATACAACCCGGACTAAGGATTTACATCTTAGTCCGGAGTACTTTTCTTAAAATTAACTTCCCATTTGGCCATGCACCTGTTACATTTTTGACACAACAAATAACAAATGAGGTGAAGAATGATAAAAAAGAAACAAGCTGAAACAGGTACAAATTATTATTTCTTATTAAAATGCATGGCCGCAATCACTACAGCTGCATTAATTACAGCCGCTGTTGTTACAGTCGCAACATTAAAATTGGGCGCACTAGCCTCCGCTAAGATGATGATTACACCAACCTTGTTAACCATTAGTTCTTTACTCCCAGCAATCATAATTGGGTGCATCGCACTTGCATTTCTCTTAACATGTTTAAACAGTAGAAGCAATCGCAATGCTACTTATTACTCAACTGGTTACAGATCGGGATCTGCTTTCTTTCCTTATAATTCATATCCCAACACACATGCGCATACCCATGCTCAGGGACAAACCTAGTAGATTCTCTACATACGCATAATACGCACCAACATGGACCCAGCCGTAGATAAACAATGATGAAGATGAAATAATTAGGTTCTTTTAAACCACTATTCATCGGGATAGTAACAATTGGTTTTAAATCATCCATAACTTCTTGGCAAAACATTTCGTGTTAATATTGCATCACTATCTAACGCAACCTTAAGCTAACACAACACATATAGGTTGTCATTTAATAATGATAAAGGTAGACTCCATATTGTGACGTCCCGGTGGCACAGCTGGATAGCGCAGCCCCCTCCTAAGGGGCAGGTCGCAGGTTCAAATCCTGCCCGGGACGCCAATGGAATCAATGGGATACAGTTTAAGTTATTGGATTTTACTGATGTAACTTATTACTTGGTGCCTAGATGGGTACCTAAAAATTTCTGTACTTAATTTAAAAATAGCGTAAATGGATTTTAAGTAGAAATGAATTCAACTAAATTAGATATATCTCAGGAAGACACAACAAAACTTTTAATCGAATGGCTTCGCGAGCCAGATTACGGTGCTCATACACAATATGGTTATGATATCTATCTTCCCTCTTTGATAAGAACCTACTTAACCAAAAGACAAGTTGATCATTTTGAAATTGAGAAAACTTTAGAACAACTTTCTTCGCAATTTTATAATGCTGCATGGGAATTATGTCGTCGTGGCATTATTCGTCCCGGAATAGCTACATATGGTAACCAAGCGACCAATGATGGTAACGCGGGTAATGGATATTCAATTACTCCTTTTGGACAGAAATGGTTGCAAGAAGAATCCAGCAATGATTTTGTCCCTACTGAACCAGAACGATTTGCCCGAATGGTTGAGCCCTATAAAGAAAAATTTGGTAAAGGGTTTCATCAAAGAGTTCAAGAGACAATTAGATGTTATGGTGCCCATGCTTACTTAGCATGCTGTGCAATGTGTGGCGCAGCTGCAGAATCTATCCTACTAGGTACTGCAATTGCTAAAACCAAAGATGAAGCAAAAACACTTAAAAGTTATCATTCAGCACATGGTCGACGAAACGTTGAAAATATTCTTATTGGCCAAGCTAATCAACAATTAAAAGATGAGCTTAAGGGATTTAATTCCCTACTTAAATATTGGCGCGATGATGCTGCTCACGGACATATTTCGAAAATTAATGAAAATGAAGCATATACAGCTATTAGTATGCTCTTGAGATTTGCAATGTTTATAGATAATCGATGGGAAGAATTGACGGCTTAAAGGAGTAAATACGAGAATTTATTGATTGCATTTTTTTATTTGAGAACATATTTCTTTTGCTAATGTATCTGCTTCATCAATGCGTGAAATATTTGTTAAAATTGCTCGATATGCATTTAAAACAGTGGATATCGATTTTTGAACCCCATTAGTATCAGTATAGTTTTCATAACCTAGAGCCTGAGCAACCTTAGCCCATGCATAAGCATTAACAGTAGCGTCATCGAGTTGGCTATTGTATTGTTTTGCTTCAATTAATGTAGCCATTTCTTTTGTGTAGACAACTGAAATATTCCATGCACTTACTGCGTCTCCACCAGCTACAGAATTAATATAAAACTCTAATCCTTTCTCTTTATTTTGCAAAATACCCAAACCATTTGTAAGCAAATATCCAAGCATAAAATCTTTTTCTTCTTGGAAATAATTTCCTTCGATATTTGAGCAAGTTGTATAAGCTAATGAATATAGTTTTCTAGTATAATAATAATCGCATAAAAAATATGTGCATCCTGGATTGCCATTATCCGAACATAATTTTAAACGTTGCTCTAATTGTTCATCATTAAAAGCGTTATTTTGATAGTTTTTCAGAATTAATCCGAGCTCTTCAGAATAATTAGCGGGGAGAATATTATTGTTATTCCCTGCCACACAGATTGAATGAACACAAAATAATAAAATTATTCTTACGATAAAATACATTTCATGCTCCTTTCTTGCTTTACTGAAAGCAAAAAATGAAATGAAAAATATATATAATTACTATTTAAGCTAAAAATCCTTCTTAATCGCATAATTAACTCCCTAATAACGAATAGTATAGTTTATTATGGTCAAAATATAATCTAAGCAAAAGAGCTATAGTAAATAAAAAGGAGTTTGAAATGAATAAAATAATGGCATTATTATTTATACTAAGTTCTACCCCATTATTTGCTGATGTTCATGTGAATGGCTATCAAAAAAATAATGGAACCTATGTTCAACCAAGCATGAGAAGCTCACCGAATAATACCAAACAGGATAATTGGTCAACACAAGGAAATGTAAATCCATATACTGGAAAAGAGGGTACAAAGAGCCCTTATTAATCATTTTTATGATGTCATACCTATTTCTAAACCTGTATAACTGAATAAGGAGATCTACGCTTTGCCTTTTTATACATCATAATGACAGGAGTATTTTTCAATGTCACAACCCAAGAGAGGATTTTTTACCGATTATCTTTCTACAGCGGAGGTAAATTTTAGCAAAGGAATAGCAAACGAACTAAAAAAAGCATCTTGGGCACAAAAATTACTTAATGACACTAAAATATCATACGCGCTTAATATACAGCCCAACCAACAAATAAAATATAGTCAATTTAATCAAATAAAATCAGCGTTATTTGAAGTCAGATTTGCTTATGCGCTATATACGAAGCAACTTGCTGCAGAATATGAAGAAAAAATTGGTGTAGGCAATAGTACTGTTGATTTTAAAGTACAAAACAACGGCAATTCTTGGCTAATAGAATTAACTAGCCTGCGTGAAAGCGAGGCGGTGAAAAGTTCCACTTCCACCAATAAAGCCAACATTACCCAGTATGTATCAATTGATAAAGGAATCAATAATTCAGCAGAAGTACTTGATCTTATTAAGTTACAAAATGCTATATATAGAAAAGTAATGGAAAAAATTGGCAATAAAATACAACTAATCAAATTTCCGAATGTTACTAAAAATACCTATCATACTATAGTAGTTGACGCTCGCTCATTCAATGCGGGAATATATGATTATTATGATTTTTTTATTGTAATTAATGGAAGCCTCCGACTAAGAAATATTCATGAAGGTTTTTGCTGTAGATATTTTATAGACAAGGAAGGAAGGACTTCTCATATTTTAGGGATCTTTGAAAAAAGTAATGATGATGAGAGGAGCAAAATTGTTCGCGAAAAAATTCATTTCATATGTTTTATTGTAGAAAAAGAATATAAGCCCAATGAAATATCTGAAAAAATGCTTATTTTTGCTAATCCACAATATTTTCACGATCCCAAAGCCGTAGAGAAAATTTGGCTGTTTAAACAGAGATAAACTAAGACATTACATTAAAAACTCATAAATAGAATATAACTTACTAATCATGCTGCTTATTACTTGATTTATCTGTATTGCGCTTTCTATTGCTGGTGCGGATTGCATCCTTCCCAGCTTGAGTTTTTGGCCCAGTAGAAAGACCGCCATGTAACTTACATCTACCATTTTGAGGCTTATCTTGCAGATTATTCCATACAGGAGGTGCTTGGCATGGAGTACCTTTTCGCGTTTTAGCCCCACAGACACCTCTATTACTTCGTCGTGTTTTAGGGTCATTGCAATACCAAGAAATCCTCATCCTACCGTACTTGTCAAAGTATACTGCCGTCATTTTTAACTCCTTTTTCCAGACCCCATAACGTGCGCGTGATATACCTGTGAAAACTACCCTTGTTACTCGGTTTCCCGTTTTTCCCTCTTTTCCCATTTCGGGACTTTTAGGGAAGACTCCCGTTTTCCCGGTTTTCCCACCCCACCTATAGAGGTG
>NZ_JBAQZB010000009.1:0-7049 GCF_049790535.1 Legionella sp. | reverse complement strand
GTTTTTGCTGTTGCTGAGCTTGTTGTTGTTTTTGCTGTTGCTGAGCTTGTTGTTGTCTTTGCTGTTGCTGAGCTTGTTGTTGTTTTTGCTGTTGCTGAGCTTGTTGTTGTTTTTGCTGTTGCTGAGCTTGTTGTTGTCCTTGCTGTTGCTGAGCTTGTTGTTGTTTTTGCTGTTGCTGAGCTTGTTGTTGTCTTTGTACTGTTTCTTGATTTTGGTTCTGATGATTTATCGGTGAAGTTCGTTTCAAAAAAGAGTGAGCAGATACAGAATGAGGTAGGCTGTATGCATGGTGAGATATTACTGTTTTATGAGTAGTTCCCAATAACTGCCTTAGTGTTAAAGATGTATGAGATGGCTGGAAAAATCTTTGAGAAGCAACATTGGAAGTATTTAGATGCTTAGATTCGTCTTGAATGGTTTCATGCGACTGCTTAATAAATTTTTGCTTAACTTGTTCTTCTCGCTGCACCAATCGTTGTCCTTCTGGTAGAGACTTTTTCAGGGGTGAGACTTGAGACTCTTTTGCTGGATTAGGACTTAAAATAGCTTGTTTTGGTATATTTTTAATTGATTTTGATGTTTCAGACTGTATGATATTAGGTACTGATGTATTCTGAGCTGAAAGATTCAGATACTGAGTAACCGCTTGTAAGTATACTTGTCTTAATCTTTCATTTTTTAATTCTTTTTCAGCTGCTGCCTGCTGCTTATTCCTTATAACTTGTTGATGTATTTGTTTTCTCCACTTTTCTCGTTCTTCGGGAGTCATCTTACTTAATCTTTCAAATAAATCAGGTTTTGTTGATTTAGCTGTTTGGGTAGTATTGGTATTTGTAGTAGCTTGGCTATCTGTTCTTGCACCTGTATGAGAAGCTCTTATCTGAGACTCGGAAGATCGCTTCTGGGAAGATCTAACTTGAGATATATCAGAGGTTGTAGATGAAGAGACATTTAATTTTGATGCTGAAGAGGTGGGATACACCTTATCACCATACAAAAATTCAAAATTCAGTGCGATTTTCGCTAAACACTCTTGTCGTTCCTCTCGAGTTATAGATTGTGATTCCTCGTCCGTATTAAACGCACAGAATGCCATGCATGTGGTGTGATTTTTTTCTTGTGCAATATTATATGCGGTCTGATTTTTTTTATTTTTTATGTTTAAGTCGATACCCTCTTCTATTAATTTTTTCAGAGCCGTTTCACGCTTTCTTTTGGCTGCAATATGTGCAGGAGTATTACCTTTTGAATCCACTAATTGGGGGAAGTTAGGAAGTCTGGTGAAATATGTAAGCAAAGGCTTAATTAGCTCTGGATAACCATGTGTTGTTGCTATATGAAGCAGATTTTCTTGTCTTGTACCTACCCCAACAGGATAATTTTTCGTGATAATAGAAGTTAATTCGTCGTCAGAAAGTTTGAGTTCTTTCGCACGCTCCATTGCTAAATTAAATTTATTTAGGTTGTTCGTTCCAACTGCCACCAAAAAAGCTGAGCCCAACTTTTCAACTGGCAATGCTTGAATTTCTGATTCAGATACGTTATCTGGATAACCATTGGGTATTCTTACTGGTGCCCCCTTCGGCACAGCCCACTCAAAATAGCCCCCCTTTTTGAAGGGATGAAAAAAATTACTAAGTGCTTTGTCTGTATGCTGATTATCAAGAACCAAATGCATTACTCCTCGCACTCCTCCAACTGTCGTGCTATGACAGTGATGCCAGGTTAATGTGTCATCAGGGGATTGGTGTGGATTTTCTTTAATTTCTTTCATAAGAGCAGCATTACTCACTGTTTCATAAAGCTCAATCCCTTGTACGCTTAACTTTTCTAAATGTGCTAATAATTGTTGATTACAAATTGTATTATGTTCTTTCCGGTCTTTACCAAAATCATCTTCGTCCAAACGCATTTCAAAATAAACATGATAGTCACGAGGCTTATCGTTTTCATACATACGATTATCCAAGTTCTCATTCTTCGATTGCATACAGGGACTCCAAAAAAACATCAAATGAATCATTAACTAATACATGACAATAATAATTTTCTTCTTCCTCTTCATCGTCGTCGTCATAATATCCAGAAAATTCATATGCTAGCTCTCCATAAAGCAGTCGCCATACCTGTACCTTGTCATTTACCCATTTCAAGTAAAAAATACTTAGCCCCAAACTATCACGAGCAAATGGTAAGCAATCTTTCCCTAACTCTAATTTAAAATTTTCAACCATGTTCCAAATGCTATAATCTTTTTCTTTCTTGTCGATGACACGAAAAAAATTGCCAATTTCATCTACACGTCCCTCTGCATCCTCAAAACAGTCAAACTTAGGCATGCCACCATTAAAATGACGACAAATTTCTTTATATAATTCAGGTAAAGGATGACCAATATAATCTTGTAATGCTTCAATTTCTTCTTCAGAAGCTGAAGGTTTTATACGACTAAACTGCAACTGGCTTAAACTAAAAGGCTGTTTTTTTCGTTGCTGGCTACGTCCAGAACTCCCTTCATCACAATCATTTGTCATTATTTTTTCCTTAATCTTAATTTATGCAAACACACTTCAACATAGTTGTTGTGGACGGTTTTCTTCTATAATTTCTTGTTTTATTCAGATTAAATAAATCGACGTTCTCTCTCCTCAGACTATGTGCTTAAATTTACAGCATCCCAATCTACATCTGAATTCAGTATCCATTCAAGTGCTTGCCTTCTGGCGATAATCTGATTTATATCGATATTCTTCGGCTGTTCTTTTTTTGTAAGTGCATTGTTACGAAACCACCAATGTACTCTATAGTACAAATCCAACATGGAATAGAGGGATTTGGTGGAGCGTAATTTCATCATACTTGCATACTTAGAACTATTTTCATTGATTTGCAAATTAGGGCTTAATCCTGCAAGTTCGTCGCCAACTTGTTGGTCAAAAGAAAGTGTTTCAATTAATCCAGTTGCCCATAATATAGTCCATAAGGAATCAAGAGACCAATACAGCTCCCAACGCTCCTCATTGGTTAATTCATTTGAGGTATATAAAAAACCCCATTCTTTGGGCCTTAAGTACGTCTCAAGCTCATGTTCTTCTATCCAATTGCTGAGACACCATTTTGGTGCTTTCATATTCAACTGATACACTGCATTAAAAATCAACGCTCGATTTATAATTTCGTTCAGAGATCGAGGTTTGACCTCCCCAATAATAGGCAGACAATCTAAAATTTCACCTCCAGCATTAAGAATTATTTTCTCAGACTGCTTTTTTACTTCTTGTGGATTTATTATTTCATTTTCAGTGTTCATAAGACTTCCTAAGATTTATTTGATGTCCGATTTCGTCCAAGCGTTTTTAGAGTATAGTTATAACTTTCAGGTAAAATAGCCACAATATTCCCAATTTTATGAGAAGCTCATATTGGCTAAATGAGAAACCTCATCAACTTGATGAGAGTTTTCGTTAAAAAAATGACCATTATATGTTGATGGCTCCTGGTCTAATGAAGTAGAGTCAATTACATCATCAGCTTCGGGATTACCACATTTTTGGTTAAGTAGTTCCTGTATTTTGGAATTAGTTGTTAAAGAAAATGCATCAACTCCATCATCTGTAGTACTTGCTGGATTTGCATTCTGATCTAAAAGAAACTTCACCAACTCAAAGGATTCTTGTTTCACTGCCATTAATAAAGGGGTATAGCCGTTTGCTCCACAAAACTCAATATCCACTCTCTGGTTTACCAGTTTTTTTACAGTGGGTAAATCAGCATTTTGTATCGAATACATTAATTCATAACCTTTAATAATCGGGTAAATTAATGAATTACGGGAAGTTAATTCACTGGCTATTTCACACTCTTTATTTTTTAATAATGGATCGGCTCCCTCTTTGAGCAAATATTCAACTATACGATCTTTTTCATGGTCCACAGCAAGCATCAATGCGGTATAGCCCCCCTCATCTTGATAATTAATATTGGCACCATCTTTTAGAATTTTTTTAATTTTTCGTATCTGTGGTGAATCACTGATAATTTCCGCATGGAATGCTTTATTTATTTGTTCTCCTAAGGCTGGTTGTGCAGAACTTTGCTCTTTTTCTCTTAACAAATGATATATCACTGAATTGCTCGAAGCCAAATCAGAAGCTACTCTACCATATTTATTTTTTAATGAAGGATCAGCACCAAGGCGTAATAAATATTCTGCAACCCGCTCATTTTGTCCATCAATTGCACACATTAAAGGTGTATAACCGTTTATTGGCGCTTGGTAATTAATATCTGCTCCATCAGCAATAAGGTCGTCTATTATACTTGCTTTGCCATCAAATTTAGCCACTTCATTTAGAAGTTTTTGATTATTTATCTTTTTAAAATGTTCTTCTCGTTCTTCTCGTTTAACACGTTCCGCTTTTTCTAGGATTTCTTGCCTTTCCGACAATGATGGTCTTTTCTCAGGATGTCCTGATATATTAAAGACTTCTATATTAGGAGGAAGCACAGAATAAAGAGCCATTAAATGATCGCTGCAGTTTAGTCCGCCATTATTACGTAAATCAAGTTCAAATAAACTGGTTGGAAGAGAATTGAAAATCCGAATTAGATCATCTTTATTATGCTTATAGAGAAAATTGTAGGTTAGATTGAGTGATTTTAGGGGGGGAAGAGCTTGAAATAATTCAATCAATTTATCAGGTTGTATTCCACCAAGATTGCTAGAATTTAAATTTAAACTCGAAAGATGTCTTGGCAAAGCTCTAGATAATTGAATCAACTTATCCCCAACATCGCGATCAGGAATATGGCTAGAGTTTACACAAAATTCGATTGAAATAAAATTTCGAGGAATACATGGGAACATAAGTAGACAGTGAGCGCCATAACATTTGAGTTTAGTTACATTCTTAGGAACTGAATCCAGTATTGCTTTAATGCTATCTGCGTTCATTTCCGCAAATAGATCGGAAGAAAAACTAAGAGATTTTATATTTTTTGGAATTGTTGCCAAAATTGTAACGATGTCGCTAACTACAATGCCAGAAAATATATAAGAATTAAAACTAAGTACTTCTGCCTGTTGGGGAATATTAGAAAAAATTTCAGTAATTAATCTAAGTCTCTCTAATGTATTTTTACTATATCCTTGCAAGCTAACTGAGTACTCGATAACTTTTTTGTCATAGTTAAATCGCTCAATGTCATGAATATAACCTGTACTAATTGGTGAGAATTTAGTGACTGGCGGCTTTGTTAAAAAGTCTGAAATAGATAACAAATCTGGTGTCCAATAATGCTCGAATACAGTTTTATAAAATGATATTTTTGAAAATTTTTCAGATTTGTCTAGTTGATCCTGTGGATCAAAATCTTTAGTTTTATTTGCTACTACAGCTTCTCTGCCAAATTTATATGTTGGATGGTGCTTGCCAAATAGTACGCACGCAGTCCAAATATAAGGTAATTTATCTGGATCTTTATCACCTATGACTATTGGATCTTTCTTTGTAGGAGATTTATCTAAAGACTCAAGAAGATTATAAACAAATGCCATTGAATATTTGATACGCGCAACAGTATCTTGACTCCAAGGAAAACAATCAAATACAGGTGTACCAGGCACTGATGCGCGCGCTAGTTTTGTTTCCGTGTCGTCTTTCTGCCTATCCAGTGTTTTTGCAAGTGCTTTTTCTCTTTCCAGTTGCTCTCTTTGTCTCTGATGCTCCTCATCAACAACAATCCTTTTCTCTTCAGCCAATAATCTTGTAATGACCTCGAGAGAAGCTTTTGTTAAAAAGGTATTAATTTCTGCTTCATCTAGATAGTGTTTAAATGCAGTTTCGTAAAGTGATTTGCTACTAAATCGTGAGAAATAGCCAATTTCACCTCTCGGTTCAAACCCATTAGCAGAAAGCACCCATATTGAGTGATGATCAAATTTAGCCGGCAAAATGCTTCCAAGGAGCATGAAAGATGTCCATACATACTGAGCCTCAAGAGGATTAGGTCCCTTTATTTTTATAGGGTTTTCTTTGGAAGGTATCTTGGGCAGGCTGCCAGCAATAGATTTTATAGCATAGGCCATCCAATAATTTACCCGAGATTTAGGATCTTCAGGCATTTTCCCAACATTTACAAAAAAGTCTTTTTGTTCCTTCTCATAAACGCTACGCAATATTTTACATCTTTGTTGCTCACTTTCTACTAATCGCACTAAAAATTCAAACACAATCATATCCTGATTATAAAATGCAAACAGTGACCATATTAAAATATAGTTGTCCATAATTCAAATAAAAATGACCACATATTTTTTTGTGAGTATATTCAGTTTTACCGTAAAAAATCATGAAATTTGATATAGTCACTAACATGAGCAGAATCAAATTTCAAAGAATAAATATTTTTTTGTTTTTCTTTAGTTAGAGAGAAAACATAGGATTACAAAGCTGAAATTAACAAGAAGTTAGCTCCTTGTTAATGATCATTATCAACCAACGCCGCATTAGCAATAAATTGTTTGCGGATGTTTACTAAAAACACGGTAACACTGAGCCTCAAAGAGTAATTTGAAGTCACTTGTTTAATTAATTACCTTAATTAAGATAGAGTGAAGCAATTAAACAAGTCAGCTCGGCACCAAAACCAAAAATTCCTATGTGGAAAGAAACAAGTCATTGTTGCAATGGTTCAATCATTTTAGAAGGGGGTATTGTATCTATATGCTTTTTCTCCAGCGTTTATCCATACGGGTGTGATCACTCCTTTGATTAGCCCTGTGCGAATAGGACCATAGTATCGACCATCAAAAGACCATTCGCTTTGGCTGGTCATGGTCATCACTTCATCTTTTTGCAGCGGATAATTTACAATTCGCCATTGAGGCAATGTACGATTCATCCCATCATTTAACTTAGGCTTTGAAAAAGGAATAAGCGTTTGATTCACAAAAACACCTTCAGAAGTAACTGATACAATATCACCCTGTATCGCCACCACTTTTTTCATTAAATACCCATAACCACCAGGACACAGGCCAGGGTTGA
>NZ_JBAQZB010000008.1:0-8778 GCF_049790535.1 Legionella sp. | reverse complement strand
TCTGTACGGTAGGCCTCTACTTGCTCATGATTACCTGCTAGTGCATAGCCTTGAGCAATATCATCAACGCGTGCACCGTGTTCTGTACGGTAGGCCTCTACTTGCTCATGATTACCTGCTAGTGCATAGCCTTGAGCAATAGCACTAACGTCTGCACCGAGCTGTCGCATCCACTCTACTTTATTGTGTTTTCCTTCTCTAGCTAATTGAGCTCCAGCGGTAACAAAAAAGCCATTTTTTATAGCTATCGCATCAATATGAAGCTTTTTTAGCTCTCTTTTTAATTCTTCAAAATCATTGGATTCTATTGCTATTTTATAAACTTCATCAAACATAAGTAATCACCAAAAAAACAATGTGTTCTTAATTATATCATAATATTATCTAGAAATGCTATTCCTTGCGCGATTGTCTAGCCTATAATACCCCTAAAAACTTCTTCCTTTTGCCTTTGCTGCTGTGCTCTAAAAGCTTTTGATTGCTGGTGAGTGTCTCTATTAATGCGCTTTTCTCAGTGTTGGCAGCTTCTAATTGCTTATGAAGGAACTCATTTTGCTTGGCCTTTTCGGCTAGCATCTCTTTGAGGTATTTTACTTCAACCTCAAGAGCAGTTCGCGAATCCTGTTCGTCAGTGTGCGTTACTGTTCGCTTGGTGTGCGCATCAGGAAATACACGGTAGAACTCAGACTTATCTATCAAGTAGTTTCCGCCATCATCCCTTGAAGCAGAAAGCTTGCCCTTCTTTATCAAGCTTTGTATGTGCCTAGCACTACACCCTGCAATTTCCGCAGCAATTCGCGTACCAAGCAACGAATTTTCTTCGCTCATATTCGCATGCCTTCGCTATGTTTTCGTTAATTTTTACCACGCACGTAATAACCCGCCAAGGCCATTACCAAGCCCATGCCACTATTTATGGCTATACCAGCTTGAGGTGAGTCAGGGCGAAAGACAACAAACGAAACAAGCCCTATAAACGCGCCAAGAATAAGGAACAAAGTAACCAAAAACAACCATTTATCTTTAAACCGTCTCAATAAGGCATCATCTTGCTGCTCGTCATGAATGCTTTCGATCTTGATTCGAAGATTTTTTGTTTCTGCAAAAGCATCTAAGGCTGCTTTGGGGAATGAATTATTGTCTGGTTGCATTAATTAGAACCCTATAATTTCTTTTACAATTTTCTGTTGGTTATCAAAGACACCTAAATGATTACCCGCTTTCCTTTCATTAACTGCCATTTTTATTAATGAAATAGATTTACGAAGAACATCACTCTTAGAGCTTTCAGTGTCCTTTGCTAATTCATCAAGGGCTTCATTTAACTCGTCTGAAACAACCAATGTTATTCTAGTACTCATGCGAATATCCTGTGTAAAAAAATGAGTGGATTATACGCATTATAGTTGATTATTACTTGTTTATATAGAGGGTATTTAAAATTGATAATACCATCACTCTTTTCTGTCCTCTTTAATAGCCTTAGGTCTTAAATCAAATGGTATCTCATGATTTCTTACTACTTGCTTGTAAAGCATAGCGATAACTTGAGTTGTAGTAACACCAAGCTCTCTAAATACCGCGTCTACCTGCATCTTTAATTCAGGCTTTATTCGCACTCTGATATAAGCTGACTTGCTCACATTCCTCTCCTCTATAACCACTTTCTCTGACGCGAACATCAGGCGCAAGAACACAATACCTCATGGCGCACGCACACGCCTGGCGTACTTAGCTCGAAACCCCGGTTACTTTCCCTCTCGTGTATCTGTCCGAAAAGTCGAGAATCAAATCAAGGGTAATTCGAACCAAGGCATGGGTCAACATACCTCGTATGTAGCTGTAAGTGTGTGCAATGGATGGCTCACAGCACTAACTCAGCATTTGAGCGTAATGGCAAAAAGCATTAACCATCAAAGCGGGTACATTCCTCACCCCTATGCTTATTACACGTTAATTGACGCTAACGGGTACATTTGGTGCGGTCATATTCTCAGATTCCCAATGCTCCCAGTACTTATTGGATAACATTTTATCCGAAATAAACAATACTGCTTGCTCTGTGACATATCGGCCTAATCCGTGCCCCGATCTTCCCCTATCGCGCTCAATATAGGTATCAAGTTGTTTCCTTATTGCTTGATGGGCTTCTTTTGTTCCAGGCTTTTGTCCCAGCTTTATAGTCATTAAATCGGATATTATTTTATCCAATGAGATGGTTGTGCGATGCTCGGAAAGTTGAAGATGGTAGCGAACTGCTTTTGTTGCCATTTATAAAGACTCCAATGCTAACTATATGGATAACATTTTATCCATTAATTAGCAGAGGCACAACATAAATTGCTAGCCAGATAATATAATCAAGCGTTTTCGTAGTGATGTTTTTTAGGCATAAGATGAACCATTTTCCACTTAATCTCATCCATCTCTAGCCGTATAAGGTAAATCGAATCTTCATCTAGAGGACGTCTTCTATTACGACCAGACAAGCCCGCTGTTTTTTCTGGTAGTTGTAATAATTCATCCATTAAATCATGAATCTGGATTTGCTTGGCTATTGCATATTGCCTTTTAAATTCTTCGTTTTTCTTAAGCCAGTTAAAAATTGTTTTCTTACTTGGCCAGTGCTTATGCTCTTTGCAAAGCCTCCCAATTCCTTTGTCACTATCCATTATGGCAATACATATTTCATCTGCCAGCTCATTTGTATAGGGTGACGGACGACCACCTTTGTTTTTGGTTTGAGGGAATTTAATAATTTTAGCGGTCGTTTTTGTTGGTTTGTTATCTGTTTTATATTTCAAATTAGCGACAGTAGCATTCATTTACTTAGTCCTTTAAATAGTTTGCTCACCAGAAAATGATTGTTTCATCTTCGCCCTTCTGCGATTGCTTTCGCGTATTGCTTCGCGTCCTTGTTCTGTTCGTGCGCCAGTAGATAAACCACCATGCAGCTTACAGCGCCCATTTATAGGCTCATCTTTCTTCTTATCCCAAACAGGTGGTGCCTTGCATAACGTATTTGTTCGCGTCTTTGCATTACATGTTCCTCTTTGTTTTTTCTTATTGCTAATTACTTTTAACATCCTGTTTTCCATACCCCATGATGTGCGTGCGCGCTATCGTGCGTACTGGTGTAAAAACCCTTTTATCATACCCTATTTATATCCTGTTTGTTTCACAACCTTACTATTCATCAGTTATCCAAAGTTCGCTTACATCTGCTTTCCAAAAAAGAAGGTTCTTCTTGCTAAGAATAAAAGCAATTATCTGATACGTGCCTATAAATTGACTTTAATTTAACCTAAATAAGTGCATGAGAATATATTGATGCCCTTATTTAGGGGTAATAGTGCATCAGAATAATTTTACATGCACTGCTTAAAACCCAATGCTGGTAAGGGTTTTGAGGGTAATCAGTGCATCAAGTGCATTAAAGTGCATGTACTCCTATATATACCCCTACCTATATAACAAAATATGTACAGTTGTGCTGTAGTTCTTTTATAACCATTATAGGTACCTTAAGTCTTTTATATGTTTTTGATGCACTTGATGCACTAAATGGTATATAACCCTTTCTGCTATTGGGTTTTATGCCAGTGCATCAGAAAAAATGTTGATGCACTGCTGATGCACTTGATGCACTGGCTCATGCACTGGTTGATATTTTGTATTTGAAAAAAAAGCCACGTAAAGTGGCCTTTTGTATTGTTGCTTTTAATTTAGTCTCGATTAAAAAAATCTGAATTGTTAGATGGGGCTATTTGTCTAGGTAAGTTAAACCAACTTTTACCATTCGACCTGTAAGCTTTTTTACCCGTTAGCTTTGTTAGAATATTTCCACATCGTTTGCCAATAGATTTAGCATTATGATTGGTTAAATCAAATCCTATTAATTGCAATACTTCCACAGCGGTATGTGATTTATTGTAATATTCTTTTTCATCCCATTTAAATTTGTTAAGTATCATCTCTTCCATTGGGTCTATGGTTTCAAACAACTCATTTTCAGCGGTTAAAAGTTTAGATTCTTCTTTCGTTAAGTAGTACGACTCTCCATTATTGAGTAAGCACTTAAATTCAGCCCATACTTGCTGCATGTCCATGTCATGATTGTAGTTAATTTCTTTTATAGAGATTGACCACCATCGTCTATTCCCTGTTTCATCTACAAGATATTGTGCGTTATTTACTGAACCAAAAAATGCTGTATTACGTGATGCTGTTGATTCTGTTCTTGCATAAGGTACACGGTAATAATCAGTTGATTTGGTTATGAAGGCCTTTAACGCTGCTAAATCAGATTTGTTGAATGTGCCATCTAGTTCACCAAGCTCAACAAGCCAATGGCTGGTACAACCTATCACTGAATCTTTGTTTCTTGGGTCAAGGGTTACGCCATCAACAATTAAGCTATGATGAGACATTGGAACCAGTGATTTAAACCACGCTGTTTTTCCTATTCCTTGAGTCCCTTGAAACACTAATACGCCAGGTAATGAAACACCGTCCTCGCTAAATGCCGCAGCTACTGCTCCTAACATCCATCGGTAGATTAATATTTTAGCCAGCTCAGGGTTATCTGCTATAACAGTTTTAATGAAGTCATTTGTTCTTGATACTCCATCCCACGTTTTGCTATTAATCCACTCTATAGCAGGGCTGTAACGGTGTTTGTCTGCTATTAAAAGTAACCAGCTAGGTAAATCAGCTTTAGGAACTCCATTCTTAACGCATAAGGAAGCAATATCAGCTAGCTTAACTTCGCTCTCATTAGTTTTGCTGTATTTTTTGTCGGGCATGGTTATTTCAATTCTTTTACTAACCAAGTTAAATCTAACCTTTATTCCATAATGATTAAGAAGGCACTCAATATTTTCAGGTACATTTAGTGGATTGTTCTTTGCTGATAGATAAGGAAATTCGTCTTTTGGAACTAAATCATAACTTAATTTTAATTTGGCTGTTAGGTCGAGAATATTATCGTTTACAACATTCATGTCTAATTCCTTAATGACTCTTTGTTCTTCTAATTGTTTGACAATCACTTTTTTAGTCGCCTCTAAACCATAACCATGGTGATAGTCGTTCCAGTCTTGGCCTGCTTCTGGCGGTATTATTATTAACCCGTTTGTTTTGGTAGCTGCTTCGAGTGCTGCTTCATTACCTGTGTTTTGTTTATTACTGTCATTATCACCAAAGAACACCAATTGCTTACCAGGAAAAGATGCCTTTAAACGCTCTGCTTTGCTTCTCATTCCATTTGCATCGAAAGTTACGATAATGGTAGCCCCGGTTGCCATAAACACGCTTAAACCAGTTAAATAGCCTTCAACCACACCAACAAACGGCAAGTCATTATTGCCTTCTATGATATGAATTCCTTCTGCAATTGGTGTTCCTGCAATATATGCTCGGCTACCATCAGCATTTATAAATTGTGCTCCTATGAGCTGTTGGTGATTGCCTATGTCATTGATGTGAATTATTAGCGCATTAGCGTAAATAGTTTGTTTTTTATTCTCTATTTTTCCAGTATGAGTATTATTTTTCTCGTAATGTATTTCGTAGTTTCTAGTATTTACCCATACAGACTGATTAACGCTTTTGTTTTGTAGGTAAGGATGAGGGCGCATAACGCAACTGGATATTATGTTATCCGCATGAGCACCAGCAACTTTCTTTTTGGTAAGCAGCTTTTGTTCTTGTTCGAGCTTTGTAGCTTGTTGGTTATGACGTTCTTGAATAGGATTACTGGGCTGCTTCACATTATTTGTTTGCAATTGTGACTCGTGGCTTAAACCTAGATATTTAGCAACACTTTTAAAGGCTTCTTTAATATTGTTGTTATAGAGGTACATGGCGATTAAGTCGATACCGTCTTTAAACTTGCCATTTGTACACGTAGCGCATACCCATGAGCCTTTGCCTTCGTCAGTGAAGCGAAACCCATCTTTACCAGCATGAATTGGGCATGATGAGTGCTTACCAGAAAGAAAGTGTTCTGCTATTCCGTGAGCCATTAATATTTGAGGCCAAAGAACGCTAGCACAGGCTATTACTTCGGCATTATTTGCCTTATAATCTGTCTGTGTTTTAAGTCTATTTGGAGGGATTCCAGTCCCTCTGATAGCGCTCATATTTTCCTCTCTGAACTCAAGAAGTCAATTTTCTTAACAAGTTGTTCAATAAGTTCATTTTGTTTGGTTGTTTTCACTATCAAAGTATTTAAATCAGTCCGTACCCCATGTTTAAACCAAGCATCTTTAGTGGCTTTGTTTTTTCTCTGTTCGAACCCTTTTTCAAATTGATAAATATTCATGCCCTGTTCTCCTCAATAGAGGACACGGGCTTTAAAGACCAATAATAATTTTTGCCTTTTCGTCTGACGTCTAATTTGATATGTTCAATCGCTAGAATTAATTTGAGTTTTTTGTCTAATACGTCGCTCTTATTTAGAACACTCGTCAAATGGGTGAAGTCTTGGCTTGATATACCGTCAGGGTGATCGATCAGTACTTTAAGTAAGCGTTGCTGTACTTGGGTTAATTGATTTAAATGAGGCTGAAAATTAGCGAACAGCTTGAGAAGTATTTCTGTATTATTATTTTTATCTACTGCCATGTGGCTTACCCCAATTAATATTAATAATTAACCAGAGTGCTTCTTTATTGTTGTTATAAACGTATATTTCAGGGTGCAAATGTATATTTCGACCCCAAAAGCGGGTTGACATTCCTCAGTGTAAACGCTTAAATAACAACTAGGTGGGCTAAGTTGCTTTACTAAACATGCAACTTGGATATAATCACCAACTTAAAAGCACTCCAGTGGCAACTTAGATATCTCTACCGGCGAAAGTAATTGATATCTAGGTTGCGTGAGTCGCTTAACAATTTACTATCGTTAAACT
Organism: Legionella sp.; assembly: GCF_049790535.1. Classification (GTDB taxonomy): domain Bacteria; phylum Pseudomonadota; class Gammaproteobacteria; order Legionellales; family Legionellaceae; genus Legionella. Next base: position 1,862 of record NZ_JBAQZB010000008.1, on the reverse strand, counting down.
TCCATTAATCATACCCCGTTAAGCCCTCTCATCAAAGCATTTTCATGGTATTTAAGAACAAAAAAGCTACAATTTTATTATATAATCATGTGGTTATTTTTTATGATTCTATAAAGAACACTGTGTCTTTGACTCGCGCTATCCAAGAATAAGAATCAATAGAGTAGTTCTTTATAAACCTTAGAGTAGAAGGCTATAGAAACGCTTCTCCAGCATGATTATCAAATAGCTTCGCGTTGCGCACATAACCCATAACTGTTTTTGGATGAGTATGGCGCGATACCTCCATTAGCTTAAACAGGTCAGCACCAGCCTCAGCCCCGCTGGTAATAAAGCCAGCCCGTAAACTATGGCCGCTAAAATCATCAACGGTTAACCCTGCAAGCCCTGCGTACTGCTTTACGATATTGGCAACACTTCTTGATGTTAATGCTCCTGCTTGTATGAACCCACCTTTCTTAATTGGCCTGAACAATGCGCCTTTGGTTATATTAGCCTTATCAAGCCAACTCATGAGCGCATCAATTACGCGAAAATTAACACCATTGGGGATAGCAATAACCTGCCCTTGACCCTCCTGGTCTGTTTTTGATTTACGAATAGTTACCTTAATGCCCTCTGGTGTACGCTCAATATCATTTACGGTTAATGTAACTAACTCTGAACGCCTAAACGCCCCTGCAAAACCAAGTAACAATAATGCTTTATCTCTAATTCCTGTTAGCGTATCAGGGCAATGAGAAATTATGGCTTTCATGCGTTGGGCTGTTAATGGTGCTTTCTTCTCTTGAGCAGTACCTTTCTCACGCTTAATGCCTTTAAAAACAGCTTTAACACCTTTGTGTTGTGTAGGGTTTTCGTGTCCGTTCGCTTCGTGTGCCATACGGATGGCTGCGAGTCTGCGTGTTAGGGTTGCTGGTTTAATTCCCAAGCTTGTTTGCTGTGCGAGAAACCGTGCAACAGTATCAGGAGTGGCGGGAAGGGTTTGTAATTCCATTGATACGCACCATTCAGAAAAAATGCGTAAATCAATGGTGTAGAATTTAATAGTGCTTGGTGATAGTGCTTGTTTCATATAATCCTTTATAAGCTTATTTAATTTCGCGTGTTCCCTTGCGATTATTTCTTGTTTGTTCTTAGTTACTGTCAGTTCATTTTTACAGCTATTCATCATTTTTTAATACCTTTGTAATACTATTTATTTACTTCCGAGAATGTAACTTATAGGAAGTTATTATATAAGCGATAGAAATTAAGGCAAGATTTTCCTTTGATAAATTACTAACCAGAAAAATAGGGGGTGTTACTCGATGAGTTTTTACTCTAACGCTACCCAAGAAATTTTGGGTACGTAAAGAAACTATAAACGGATGGGATTTACTCTCACCACAGAGTAGTGAGAGCACCTTACAAGTAATTAAGAAAATTGTTGTTGATTGGAATTTTTATCTTGAAGAGCCTGCACAAAATCACTTACAGTATTTACTTCTTTTCCAACTAAAGCATTAGCCATACCTGATTTAACGAATGCTCGAAGCTCTTTACCTAAAGTACCATTTCTTAAAGTAGATAAGTGCTCACTCAAATCAACATTGTCTCCGCTTAACGCTGACTTTAAAGCAGTAACTGCATCTCTTTTTTGGGTAAAACTTTTTTGAAACACGGCAAAAAAGCTTCCATGAAAATACTCTTTTGTCCTATCAGAAGAATCAACTACCGCTGTTCTTTCTTTTAGGTAACTATCCAGCAAGCAATTAATGTCGTATTTTTTTTGTTTCTCATGATTACCTGCTAGTGCATAGCCAAAAGCAATAGCACTAACGCTTGCACCGTGTTCTGTACGGTAGGCCTCTACTTGCTCA
>NZ_JBAQZB010000007.1:0-6112 GCF_049790535.1 Legionella sp. | reverse complement strand
GTAGTGCATACAACAATTGATTTTAAATAAATATTAAATTCTTTTTTCATTAAATATTCCAAAATAGCCTCATTGTCTTTTTGGAGAATATTTTTTATTTCAGTGTATTCTTGGCCGAAAAATAGATATTTAACCAGGGTAAGTTTCTTTTGCAACTCCTCTTTTAATCTTTGTATCGTTTCATTAGAGCTTTCTGTGGGGGATTTTCTATTAAAATCTAAAAATTTATCTTTATCTGACATTATTTGTCGTATGTGATTTCTGAGATCTCGTGAAGAAATGAGGTCTTGATCAATTTCTTTAGATTGAGAAATATAAAACGCTTCCGGACGATTTTTCATGAATTTGATAACGTAGCGATTAAAAAAGTTATTCTGGAGTTGTTCGTTTATTCTTTCTACAAAATCAGTACCATAATGAGTTAACCTTTCAATAATTCCACTCTGAACGTATTCTAATTGTTCTTTTGCTGCTTTAGGATCAACGATGGCTACAAAATCGTTATTTACCAGGATAAATTCTTGTTTTCCTATTTTTAAACTGCCAATATTGAGCAATAAGGGAGCCGCAACTTTTATCACTGGAGGGAGCTTCGATGTATCGATGGGAAAATCGAAATCAGTATAAGTGCCTCGCTCATAAAGTGGTGATATCCAGCGCAGTATGTCGCTTGCAACAGCCAGATTTCCTCCTTTATTTAAATTACGCATTTCATCTTTATAAAAATTAAGTAAAGTATATTCTTTTTTCGTTAGAGTCAGATTTGCAAATAAAGCTGCATCAACAGAAAGAATTCTGTTTTCATCACAAAAAGTTTCTAATTCTTCAGTTGCTTCGCGTGTTAATAAGGTTGAATCATAAACTAGATTAATTTCGTCATTTGGATTTTTTTCGCGCATCTCCAACAAACGAACCTGATTTTCTAAATTCATGAATAGGTTCGGTTTCTTACTTAACCAGATTTTTGTATGCCTGTGAGGATTATACGTATACGATGATATGCTCATTATTTTCATCCCTTTGAAAAATAATAAGTTTCAATAATATTAATTCTATACATAAATGGGCGTTTGGCAAATTTAGTTGTAAAATGATGCAGAGAAACGAATAGTAATTGCTGAATAAACGACAATATGTTATAAATACGACGCTTTTAATACACACACGTTTCGACACATACGTTAGGGTCCCTTGAGGGTTTCGTATGGGGAGCGTGGAGGCATAACCCTGGAGATATAATAATGAATGTAAGTATGCGTGAATTGCTCGAAGCAGGAGCTCATTTTGGTCACAGAACCCGTTTCTGGAACCCTGAAATGGAAGAATATATATTTGGATCCCGTAACAAAATCCATATTATCAATCTTGAAAAAACAATGGTAATGCTAAATGACGTAGTGAACTACGTTGGCAAATTAGCAGCTAATAAAGCAAAAATCCTTTTTGTTGGCACGAAAAGAGCAGCACAAGAGAGCATCCGTGAGCAGGCAAGACGTTGTGGCATGCCTTATGTTGATCACCGTTGGTTAGGTGGGATGTTAACCAACTATAAAACAGTTCGTCAGTCTATATTTCGATTAAAAGAATTGAAAGAAATGAAAGAAAAGGGTTTGTTTGATGGAATGATTAAGAAAGAAGCTTTAATGTTGACTCGTGAGCTTGAAAAATTAGATCGTGGCTTAGGCGGCATTGAAAATATGGGCGGTTTGCCTGATGCATTGTTTGTTGTTGACGTTGGTTTTGAACATATTGCTATTGAAGAAGCACGTCGTTTAAAGATTCCTGTTATTGGCGTTGTTGATACCAATAATAGCCCAAACAACATTGATTACATTATTCCTGGCAATGATGACTCCATGCGAGCAGTTGATATTTATGTTCGTTGTATTGCTGATGCAATTTTAGATGCAAAAAATAGCAATACAGTGGGTGGAGTTTCTTCTGATGCTGAATTTGTTGAAGTTGCTCAAGAAAGTAATAAAGCAAAAATCGATGAATAATTAATCTATGAATGTGGGGCAGTAGGTCATATGACCTAATTTAGCCCCTTTTTTCTATGGGGAGAAATGAAGATGTCAATTAGTGCAAAACTAGTCATGGAATTACGCGAGCGCACGAAGGCTGGCATGATGGAATGTAAAAAATTTCTAATTGCAACCAATGGTGACATTGAAGCTGCGATTACTGAAATGCGTAAAGCCGGCCAAGCTAAAGCTGATAAAAAGGCCGACCGAGTTGCTGCTGAAGGTATCATTATTTTCGCTTGTTCTGAGAATAGGCATACGGCTGTAATGATTGAAATTAATAGTGAAACCGACTTTGTAGCTCGTGATGAACATTTTACTAGCTTCGCGAACAGCATTGCTGAAGTAGCATTAAACAATTCCGTTGATACTATACAAGGCTTATCTGCACTTGCTTTGTCGTCTGGAATCACAGTAGAACAGGCAAGACAAGAGTTGGTTGCTAAAATTGGTGAGAATATTAAATTACGTCGTATTGAGCGCATGAGCTGTGATGATGGAGTGATTGGTCATTATATGCATGGATCTCGAATTGGTGTATTAGTGGCTTTAAAAAATGGTGATGAACTTCTTGCTAAAGACATCGCGATGCACATTGCTGCAAGTAAGCCGATAGTTGTTAGTCGTGACCAGGTTTCTGCTGAAGCAATCGAAAATGAGCGTGAAATTTTTACTGCTCAAGCGAAAGAAAGTGGTAAGCCGCAAGAAATTATTGACAAAATGATTGAAGGACGAATTAATAAATTTATCGATGAAGTAAGTTTATTAGGACAGCCTTATATTAAAAACCCCGATATTAAAGTAGGTAATCTTCTAAAAGAGAATAATGCAGAGGTTATTTCTTTTGTTCGTTATGAAGTTGGTGAAGGCATTGAGAAAAAAGAAGATAATTTCGTTGAAGAAGTAATGGCTCAGGTTCGTACAGATGAATGAAAGCCACCCAAAACAAAAATACAAACGTATTTTACTTAAATTTAGTGGCGAAGCTCTTATGGGCAAGTCACAGTTTGGTATAGATCCAGCTGTACTTGATACTTTAGCAAAGGATATTGCTGAGCTTATTCAGATGGGAGTAGAAGTAGGTCTTGTGCTTGGGGGTGGCAATTTATTCCGTGGCAAGGCACTTTTTCAAGCTGGAGTGGGACGGGTTACTGGCGACCATATGGGAATGCTGGCTACGGTAATGAATGCTTTAGCAATGAGAGATGCTTTAGAGCGTATTGATTTACCAGCTCGTATTATGTCAGCTATTCCGATGTTGGGAGTAGTTGACTCCTACCACAGACGTAAAGCAATCACTCATTTACGAACAGGGCATGTAGTTATTTTTGCAGCCGGCACGGGTAATCCCTTTTTTACCACAGATACTGCCGCATGTTTAAGAGCTATTGAAATAGGCGCGGATGTTGTTTTAAAAGCGACTAAAGTAGATGGTGTTTATTCTGAAGATCCTTTAAAAAATCCCAAGGCTAAACGTTATGATTATTTGACTTATAAAGAAGTCTTAACTTATGGTTTAGAGGTTATGGACTCTACTGCAATTTGCTTATGCCAAGATCAAAATATGCCATTACAGGTGTTTGATATGGCAGCACCAAATGCTTTAAGACGAATTGTATCTGGCGAACAAGTAGGAACTATAGTCGGAGCTAATAATGATTAATGAAATTAAGCAAGATTCAGAAAAGCGCATGAAAAAAACTATTGATGCGTTGCATATAGATATGTCAAAGATTCGTACTGGAAGGGCAAATGTTGGTTTGCTGGATCATGTGCAGGTTGATTATTATGGTACTCAGACTCTCTTAAGCCAAGTTGCTAATATTGCTGCTAGTGATTCACGTACCTTATTGATAACGCCGTGGGAAAAAACGATGGTAGCAGCCATAGAAAAGGCAATTTTAACTTCTGATTTAGGTCTGAATCCTGCAACTTCTGGTTCTGCAATTCGTGTGCCTATGCCTCCTTTAACGGAAGAGCGTAGAAAAGAATTAATAAAAGTAGTTCGTAATGAAGGGGAACAAGGAAAAGTTTCGATTCGTAACATTAGACGTGATGCAAATAATCAATTAAAAGAATTAGTTAAAAATAAGGCTATTTCTGAAGATGATGAACGCCGTGCAACTGAAGTAATTCAGAAATTAACGGATAAATATATTCTTGAAATAGATGCCTTGTTAGTTGAGAAAGAAAAAGATCTAATGGAAGTTTAGAACTGTTTTGTGAAGCCTAGGTTTAGTAGAAAAGTTGCAGGAACTAGGGTGTTAAATTGTACCAACGGATGCGAGCTAATGTAATGAGTATTCTCGCTAGTGAACAACGCACAGAGGTACAATTTAACTGTTAATTAACTAAAGCAAACCGCCACTTCCTACTGCTAAAGCCGCGATGGGCATTCTTTTTAAATCTCTTTCTAAATAGATTAATCCTAGGACATGGATCAATAGAGATCATTCTAATGAGTTAGGACTTAATAATCACCAATGCAGCCCCACGATCCAACCCAAACAGTGCGCTTTAACTCCTTTGATGTTTCAATTTTATGTAAAAACAATTTCTTGTGTTTACATTTTGATGCAATTACTATCATATTAGCACTTTTTTTTATAGGAATTACCATCGTTTGGTTAAAGTATTTTTTTATTATTTGAAAAATTGGCCATTGTTCTTGGGGATTAGCTAAATTAACGGCTAAAAAGCCGTCCTCTGCTAATATTTTTCTACAGGAACTAAAGAATAATTCATTAATGCACTCAGGTGGAAAGTGGTTCGCATTATATAAATCAACCAATAAATGAGAATAAATAGTGGTACTATTTTGAACGTAATTCATTGCATTATCATGGATTACAGTAAAATTTTTTAGTTTTTCAATCATAAAAAATCGTTTAGCAATATCGATTACCTCTTCACTGTTATCTATCGCAACTAATGATGGGGAAGAATTATTAGTTGATAGCATTAAAGGAACACCTGCACCACCTAAGCCCAGCAAACAGGTAGGATTAGGATAGTGACGTGCCATAAGAGTTAGAATAGGTAGGTAGTGCAAAACAGGTTTTTGTGGAATACGTCGATTAATTACTGTTTGTAACGCGGTAGAACCTAAGGTAAGCCAACGATAAAATAAATTTTGGTATACTTTATAACCGGAGGGTGACTCATAAATACAAATTCCCAGTTTTGTTTTCCACATTTTTTTAATCTATTCTGATTGAAAAGGGTAGATGGAGCCTAATTTTAAAATCTGAGTTAATTCATCCAAGGCGCAAAAATTTTCATCAACTAATTGGGGATCAAGTAAGTCTACAACACTTAATTCTGTGCGGTAATGTTTTAGTATCCATTTATCTAAAATATCCAATAATTGATTATCCACTAATGCTCCTTGATGCATTGCTTTAATTTCTTCCTCATTTAAAGGAATACGCAATCTTAAGCATGCTGGACCACCGCCATTACGCATACTTTGTTTCAAATCGATATAATACACTGACTTAATAGGATTTTTACTGTCAGTAATCAGTACTTCAATGCATTCTTTAACACGCTGATTATTTTGGCATTCGAGAGGTGCAATTAAAATCATCTCATTGGTATTATTTAAGGTAATAATTTGTGAATTAAATAAATAGGATTCTACAGCATCTTGTATACTGAGTTGATTTGGGGACAGTTCAATAATCGTTAAGGGAAATGATGCTTTTTCATGTAATTCATTAAGTATGGCTTCCTGATCATCAAAAGCATCTTTATGGATTAGCAATAAGGATTCATTAGCTACCGAAATAACGTCATTGTGGAAAACTCCTTGATCAATAGCCTGTGGGTTTTGACGTGCAAAAACAACTTGATTTTTATGCAGTTGATGAGTACGCACAATAGCTTCAGAGGCCTCTAGTGTTTGGCGTGCAGGGTATTTTATAGGGCCTTTGCTCCCCTGTTCTGTGCTAAATGCTTTTTTTCCATAAACAAACAGATGAATTCCTTGTTGGGAATGGTGTTGACAGAGACGGTTATGATTTGCTGCACCTTCATCACTGGTAATAATATATCTAGGAAGTATTGGGTGATGGTTAAAATAGTTG
>NZ_JBAQZB010000006.1:0-2239 GCF_049790535.1 Legionella sp. | reverse complement strand
TATTTATTGCTTTATTTACATTAATTTCTTGGTTGTAATCAGATGAGTACCTATTTAATCTAATCACTATCTAATTGGTAAATGAGAGAAAAGCTCAAGGCAAAAAGGTTGTGCGTGAGAGTTGAATTCTTATTGCGATCCACTACAATGCCGCAAAGTAACATATACTTGTATGACCTATATTAGTGGCTGCAAATAAAGTTGTTCTGGTGTAATCCCTAAGAGATTACAAGCTATACCTAATTATGTTTAATAGAATGTCGAGGACATTTTCATGGCAAATGAAATTAATTTAGATTTAGATCCTGTCGAAACGCGTGAATGGCTGGATGCTTTCCAAGCTGTATTAGCCACCGATGGCGCTGATCGCTGTGCTTTTCTTTTACACCAACTTTTTAATAAGGCAAATTTAGAGGGTGTAAAATTAACTCCCTTACTGAATACTCCTTACAGGAATACCATTAAACTTTACGAAGAAAAGCAAATGCCACCTGATGAAGGAATGAGTAAACGCATCAATGCTTTAATTCGTTGGAATGCTGTGGCTATGGTGCTTCGTGCTGGAAAATCTGCACCAGAACTTGGTGGACATATCGCTTCATACGCTTCCTCATCGACGCTTTATGAAGTAGGGTTTAACCATTTTTTTAAAGCTCAAAATGGTGAAAATGGTGGTGATCTGCTTTACATTCAAGGCCATTCTTCGCCGGGAATTTATGCACGTGCATTTCTTGAAGGTCGTTTAAGTGAGGCTCAGTTAGCTAATTTTAGACAAGAAGTGGAGGTGGAAGGTTTATCTTCTTACCCTCATCCTTGGTTAATGCCCAATTTTTGGCAATTTCCTACAGTTTCAATGGGATTAGGCCCATTACAAGCGATTTATCAAGCTCGTTTTCTTAAATATTTGGAAAACAGAGGTCTTATTAAAGCAACCGGTAGAAAAGTATGGGCATTTCTTGGGGATGGGGAAACCGATGAACCAGAATCACTGGGTGCATTAAGTATTGCTGCTCGTGAAAAGCTTGATAATCTTATTTTTGTTGTTAACTGTAATTTACAACGACTGGATGGACCAGTTCGCGGTAATGGCAAAATTATTCAAGAGCTGGAAAGGGTATTCAGTGGTGCTGGATGGAATGTGATTAAAGTGATTTGGGGTGGACGCTGGGATTCTTTATTGGCACAAGATAAAGATGGTTGGCTGCAAAAACGCATGGAAGAATGTCTTGATGGTGAATACCAGGCCTATAAGGCAAATAATGGTGCTTATGTAAGACAACATTTTTTTAATAAGTACCCTGAATTGGCGAAAATGGTTGAGAATTATTCAGATGATGAGATTTGGCGTTTAAATAGAGGCGGTCACGATTCACAAAAAGTATTTACAGCCTATGCGCAGGCAGTAGAACATAAAGGTAGTCCTACAGTAATTCTGGCTAAAACTATTAAAGGTTATGGTATGGGGGCTGCTGGCGAAGGTCAAAATATAACACATCAGCAAAAAAAGATGACTCTAGAGCAGTTGCAAGTATTTAGAGATCGCTTCAATATTCCAGTTAGCGATGAACAAATAGCAGATATTCCATTTTATAAACCTGCTGATGACAGTCCAGAAATTAAGTACATTAAAAAACAAAGAGAATCATTGGGAGGATATCTTCCTGCACGTAGTGTCGAAGTAGAACCACTGAAAGTACCGAAACTTGCTGATTTTGCGTCAGTTACTAAAGGCATGGGTGATCGAGAAATTTCTACTACTATGGCTTTTGTACGTATTCTTTCGGTTTTATTGAAAAATAAAGAAATTAGTTCGCGAATTGTTCCAATTGTACCTGATGAATGTAGAACTTTTGGTATGGAAGGACTATTTCGTCAAATTGGTATTTACTCACCTGTGGGCCAACTTTATACACCAGTAGATCATGAGCAAATTATGTTCTATCGAGAAGCAACGGACGGGCAAATTTTAGAAGAGGGTATTAATGAGGCGGGAGCTTTCTGTTCATGGATGGCTGCAGCTACTTCATACAGTTCAAATAAATTGGCAATGATTCCATTTTATATCTACTATTCTATGTTTGGTTTTCAACGTATTGGTGATTTGGCCTGGGCTGCCGGAGACATGCAGGCTAGAGGATTCTTATTAGGGGGAACGGCTGGTCGAACTACACTAGCAGGGGAAGGTTTGCAACATCAAGATGGTCATAGCCATATTCTTGCTTCAACAATTCCTAATTGT
>NZ_JBAQZB010000005.1:0-4641 GCF_049790535.1 Legionella sp. | reverse complement strand
AGCGATGGATGGTCGAATGGTCTACGTTCAGGCCACGCTCCAGAGCAAGCTCCTCAACATCACGATAGCTCAGGGAATAGGCCAGATAACATCTGACCAACAGCAGGATCATATCCTGTTTGAAATGTTTCCATTTGAAACTGAGCATCGTCGAACTCCAAAAAATATGGAAATTTTACCAGTGCCTGAAATTTTCTGCGGCAAAACCTTTCAGCATATTCTGCTGCCATTTTGGGACTTAAAAAACCTTATTATACGATGTAATTTTATAAATCTATTTTCTGAATCTGGGAAGCTATTTCATGAGTATTAACACTTGGAACACAATATGATTCTTTATTTTTAAAGAATTTAAAAAAACCACGAACTCCTTTTTCATTTAATTTATTTACTGTGTCAGCTATAGTTTGTCGATTATTAAAAAAATGATAGCAATCGACCAAGTAACTAGGGCGGACATATGCTTCAAAATTTAATTTCGTTTTATTACTTAATAATTTGCAAATACTTGTAGGAGCAATAGAGATAGAATTATTCAACATGGCTTGAGCTGTGGTTTGAAGGTTTTTTGAAAAAATTTCAATATCATCACGATCGAGAATAGCTTGTTCAAGCAAAGTAAGGCCTTTGATATTTGAAAATGAAGGCAAATAATAATCAATATATGAATTATCTAAACACTTCAATGCATAAGGATGTAGGAAAAGAATCTCATCGAGAAGATATTCTTTTGCAAACTCTTCGACAAGCTGCTTATAGTGGCTTTGACCTACAACAAAGATTACACCTTTACCCTTTTGCTGAAGTTCTAATAAGTTTTTCTTGAATGTCAAAGTACGTTTGTTATCTAATTCATTTATTCCAGATACCCGCATGCCAAGGTTAGTTTGCTACTCTAAACTATTTATCTGCTCTAGTTGAGCGCTTGTTAAATCAATACCACAAATTTTTATATTTTTTTCTTGTGCTGTCCTAACCAAATCAAACTTTTCTTTGTGTCCAGGAAGCTCTTTGAACCACAAGGCCATTTCTTTAGAATAGCGAGTAGATACATAATTAAGCAATAACTGCTGTAACTCACTATAACTCATTGCTGGTAGGTCGACAGACATTCCACGCCTATTTAAGCATTGATTTGCCTCAGCAAGTCTTACTTCTATAAATTTTACAGTGCTTTCAATATTAGCAATTGTTTTTTGTTCATTTATTTCACTCGGAGATTCGAAACATAAAGTATCGTATCCTGATTCTTTTAAAAATGGTAACGCATTTATCAATACTTTTTTAGGCATTACATCCCAGTGGCGTTCAAGCAATATAATAATTGGTAATGGCATTCTAGGTATCCCAAATTATTTAAAAACAAGGATTATACCCTGTGTTTAAATAAATGGTAATTTTGGGGAAATACTATTGGGTAAACCCAGTTATTTATAGTTTGCATTTGCCCCGTTTCTGGTACGCCACGAAAGTGCACCTCCGCTAGTAGCTGAAAGTGCTACCGGAAAAGTGCGACCGAGCACATTTCGTACCAAGCCTTGGGATTGAGAAGGTAACGACACAGTCTAAGCGTAGGCATGGGAAGTTGCAGGCCGTAAGCCATAAGGTTGAAGCGATTCAGCCCCGTTAAGGGTGATTCAGGATGGCTGATGGGTTCAGAAAACCAGAAAGCGATAATAGATACGACGACAATCGGTAGAAGTATCTGTCGTCCTCGGGGTCAGAGAGCATGGCATGTAATGAAAGCGTAAGTGTAAACGTGGGAGATCCTATTGACCCTCACAAGGATGGAGTATTAGCCCACAAGTGTAAAAGCGAGGAAGCTAAAATGGCAAATAGGAAGTCAGATGAGGCGTAGTACCATTGAAGCGAAGTAATGTTCGTGGAGGGAAGGCCTCTGGGTAATTTCAACTCTGGAGAGGAAACGTGACGAGAACATCAGAATCTCGATTTAACACGGACACAGTATTAACAGAGATAGCATGGTTGTCGGCGCAGGACCCAGCTCGGGAGTTCCATAGCTTAATGCATCACATTAACGTGGATTCACTGCGGCGCTGTTTCGACATGCTGGATGGAAAGAAAGCAGTAGGAGCAGACCGAATAACAAAAGAGCAATATGGGGAACAACTTCAGGAAAATCTAGAAAGCCTAATCCACCAAATGAAACACATGGGTTACCGCCCAGGACCGGTACGACAAGTACTGATCCCGAAAGAGGGAAAGCCCGGTGCAACTAGACCACTAGGTATCAGTAATTTTGAAGATAAATTAGTGCAGAAACGGGTGCAGGGAATACTCGAGAGCATCTACGACCCTATATTTCTGAATTCTTCATATGGATTCAGACCAAAATTAGGATGTCATGACGCAATACGAGCGTTACACCAACACCTGTTTCGGGAGGAAGTGGAAACAGTAATCGATGTTGATCTGGCAAATTACTTTAATACTATCGATCACAAAATCCTTGAAGATACGATACGCGTGAAAATAAAGGATAGCAAATTTCTGCAATATATCAGCCGTATGTTAAAGGCGGGTGTACTCACAGGAAACGAGCTTACGGTTAGTGAAGAAGGTGTAGCACAAGGCAGCTGTTGCAGTCCAGTGCTTGCTAATATCATGGCCCATTATGTGATAGATTTGTGGATAGAGGAAATGGTGAAACCAAGGATGTCTGGACCTATCCGAGCGTTTCGTTATGCGGACGATCTCATCATCTGTTGTAGATATGAAAAGGATGCTATAAGAATCAAGAGGGCATTAAGTAAACGTCTAGAAAAATACAAGCTTAAGCTTAATGAGGATAAGACAAAACTTGTTCCATTCTCAAAAACCAAAAGCAAAAGCGGTATAAAACAAGGTGTTTTCGATTTTCTTGGATTCACATTTTATCTAAGCAAGACGCAAAACAAACACACAATCCCGAAGTTGAAGACTTGTGGTAAGCGTCTAAGAGCCAAGCTCAAAAGAGTCAACGAATGGGCTCGCCAGGTGAGATGTAAGAATACGCTGAGTACCATCTGGAAAACGTTCTGCGCCAAACTGAGAGGACATGTGCAATACTACGGCGTGACCTTCAACTCAAAGAAAGTACAGACTTTTCTAAGAAAAGCTCAAGAAATAATGTTCAAATGGTTAAACCGGCGCAGCCAGAGAAAATCCTCTGTTGGGATAAATTCACGCTGTTTACGGACAAATATCCTTTACCTGAGGCGAAAATCTGCCATGTTTTATTCTAAATCGATACGAATTTGCGAACGGAGTTGTCTTGAGCCCATTGCCTTAATAGGGCACGATGTGGTTCTAAATGGGGGGAAGAGTGAGTGATTGCTCTTCTCTACCAACTTAATTCAACTCGTTTTTCCATATCAAGCTGCCTCATTTAAAATTGGACGAGCTCTAACTACAAAAGGAGATTGATTCATGGAGGCTACTTCAAATAAATCATAAATATCAGCTTCTCTATCACAAACAGTAACCACCTTAACATTTTTTAATTCAGGATAATTATTAGAGTTTTCAAGAGACTCTATCCACAGCATACTTTCTTTTTCTTCTATAGGAAGAGCAATATTATGACTTCTTTTTTTCAGCTCCTTTACTTCTTTATCTAAGAGAGGCCTAGAACTAATTTTTTGATCGAGTAATCCTATAGGAAGACCTTCTGTTGTCACGGCAAACGTTGTATGCATCACTAATCCATGTGTTTGAAAATTAGTGGTTTTAGATCGTACTCTAGCCGCTATAATTCCTAGACCCTGCGTCTTTATGATTTTTATAGGAAATATAACTGGTATCTTGGATGGCTAAAATAATTGGATATTCTTTAGCTCTTTCAACAGTCTTAGTTATAGATTTTCTTTTCAGAAACTGCATCATTTTGAAAAAACCTATAAGCTGCCTTGCTTTGGTGCCAATCTTCACATGCTTGATTTATTGAGCGCTCAGGTGAATTAGAAAACTATCTGCTATTTTTAGAAGTCTTTTACTTAATCGTTTATCACCAAAATTAACAATGCCAAACTCACTCTCTGCCCATCCACTAGATGGGTAATTTAAATTTCCTTTTATCATTTATTTTCATTTTTAGACTAAGTCCTACCCTTATTTATAACCGAAAGATTAATTATGGGAAGAACTTTCTTAACATTTTTAGATTTATGGGTAATAGTAAGCATAAGAACGGAGCGTGCGACTTTCATCGCACTCCGCTCAAGTCTTTTCAAAGCCAATTTTACTTTAATTCGTGTTGGCTATAAAATGAACATTTTTTATTGATCGTATGAATAAATCATGAAACACAACGAGGTTTTAAGTCCATGCTAACCCGCGAACAAGTTTACGTCATGCTCATGTTGCGCAAGCGCGAGAACACTATTTTTTCTACATTACCCGTCGAATTAATTCAAGAAATAAGTGATTTCGGCCAAGACCCCAATAGCGGTATCGCAAAGGCATTACATCACGCTGCGTATGCACGACAAGAAGATGTTAAGGCTCTACTTGCCCTGCTCGATGAAAATCCATCTCTATTGCTTCAAGCAGGCAATGTGGTAACACCCGGTGGTGATGAGTGGAAACGAGTCACTATTTATGAGTTTTTATTGGGTGCAGGTGATTACGAACTGGCCAAGC
>NZ_JBAQZB010000004.1:0-2442 GCF_049790535.1 Legionella sp. | reverse complement strand
TTTATGGGTTTTGAATGATAATTATATTTTCCCTTCAATTAAACTCACTGAGTATTGAATTCCAGAGTTAATTAGTTCTTGGTTAGGGTTTTTAGATATAGGCACTAAGTTAATGTTGTTATTTTTTTCTGCAAATTCTCTAAAAACAGGCTCTGTTTTAAAGGTGTGTTTTAAATAATCTGCTTTAGACAGGCCAATTATGTAGTTAGCTTGCTCAACAGTAGATTTGTGTTTTAAAAATTTAGCAATGAAATGCCCAGCATCTTCGAGGGATGAAGAATTAATTAGAGCCGAAGATTCTAACCATGCTCCAAAAGTAAACATACTTGATGGTTTGTCTGTATTTAGTAGCTTTGCATTCATTCTATTGAATTTGTAGTCAATCGATTTAAAGTAGTTACGTATAATATTTTTATTTGCTGGAGATAGGTTATTTATATCTCTTGAGAGTGCCTCTTTAATATAAGAAAAAAATCGCTCATCCAATTGTCGATTATTTTCTTTAGTTAATAAATGGATAATTTGTGGTATGTAAGAGTCTTCTAATGATTTTATATCAAGCATTAAATTACACTTATATCCCATTTGCTCATAAGGCTGGGCCATATCAAAAATTAAGTTTATTTTTTCAATATTATCTAAGAGAGTTTTTTTGGATGCAATATCAGTTAATCCAGTTGCTACAATTTGAGCATCACTAAATGACATTCGATTTTTTGGGGTATTATTATTTAATAAATCTAGATAAAAACTAATTAATTGATCTTTAATAGATAAATTTTCTTGCAAAAGGTGCTCTCTGGAATATATGGTCTGGGTCAGAGAAAGTAAAGCATGCTTAATATCAAGATTTGTACTTTGATTATATTCTTTAATAACTTCAGGAAGTAAATTAGCGCTTCCAACGCCTCCTAAATAATCCAGTAAAAATGTTTTTTTATTAACATCTTCAATTTGATAGTTTACATAAATGTCCCAAATTTTATTCCCAATATTTGATGTTGTAGCATTGTCAGGGTTATCAATTACTGAAATAAAATTTTCTAGAGATAAATTATTAAGATCTGTTGGGGAAAGAGTATTTAAAGAAGATTGAGTGACGGGAAGAGTGTCAGGAGTTAGCGGAAGATTATCAAATGCTTGAGGCCCATCACCATTACCATATGGAAAAGAGGCAAAAACATTTTTGGGAAGTGCTGCCCCACTTTTTAATACCGAATAATTTCCTACAGTATAAGCATAGATCAAAAATGTATCACATCTAAATTGCCCCATAGTTTCTGTTTTACATGTATCTGTAGGATAACCATCAAGACTTCCTGTTGCTGGAAAAAAGAAAGTTGTGAGAGTATATTTTGATCGCAAACAACGTTGAGAATTCGCTTCTTTTAACACTAGGAGGGTTCTTTCTCTATCATTTGCAATTCCATATCTGCTTCCCCAATATGGAGATTTTTTTTTGAAGTCACTAATATTATTTACTTGCACAACTCGATTAGGATCATTTAACACCTCAACAACCCATGGAGCAACATCTGATAGATTTGCCGCCATAGTTATTCCAACATGTCCCATCCATCCTGCGCCTTTGGCATCTAAATCACGACCGACTACCTCTGCTGGATATATAGGTAATACTGTGGTACATATTCCATTTAGTGGACTTAGTAAGGCTGTGAATAAAAGACAACTTTTGTTCATTTTATATTTCCATTATATTTTTTGGAAATCGATTTTAACTGAATATAAAGATATTTTTAAGCTAAAAATGAATATTTTATTTGCGGGGCGGGGCGAACATATTATGATTAAATCCAGGTTGAATTTATTTAAGAGTATAAATCCACTTTCTTTATGTTTGTTTGGGTTTTATACACTATTTGTGTTGTTAAATGCTTTTGCTGGTGTAATCACCGTTTTAGATATTTTAATAACTTTTCCTCTTATTTGGTCAATATCTGTATGGTCAAATAAGAGCTCGCATTTAATATTTATAAAAGACACTCCTGAAAAGCAAAATAAAAAAGATGAATTTTGGTGGGATCTGTTTTTTATTTTTTATGGTTTCATCATCAGTGTACTTATTTCATTTGTAATTCAATATTCTAATGTAGATCTTAGAGGATGGTGGCCCTTTGTTTTATATTACCTTAGTTTTATAGGGGCTATTTATGCGCTCATTTATGCATTTTTTGCCATACTTTTAAAAGAGCATAAAAAATACACATTTCTCTTTTTCTTTCTAACGATTATTGTGATTGTGGGCGTCAATTTGATTGCTTATATCAATCCTCTTTCGATGTATGCTCGAGATAAAGTCTATTATTCCATGCTTGGAGGATGTCTTATTATCCACATATTTTATTGCCTTACATCGAGAGCGTTTAATTAACACCACTCTTCTCAGGAAATAACAACGTTAAATCACGGTCATGATTTAAG
>NZ_JBAQZB010000003.1:0-4434 GCF_049790535.1 Legionella sp. | reverse complement strand
CTGGTGCATGGTGTCGATCTCTTAATGTCTGGAAACACTATTTGATCATAATCACCATGCACATTCAATTTTTTTATCCCTTTTTTCAATGCGTTAAGATAAAAATTCGTGTGGAACTCTCAGGGCTAGACCACACTCCGTGCGGTATAATAATGAATAAATCGCAAAATCAAAACGGGGTGCGACACGATGTCGGCAAATAGAGCTGCGGTGCTCTGCTACTGCCATCCATACTATTATGTCACTTGAGCGATGCTCCTCAGTAATGGGGAGTGGCTACTCGACTTATTGTAATTTTACATAAGGAAATGCGAATATTTTGTATGATGGTATATTTCTTGATATATATCAAATATAAATATATACTTAAATATATATCAATGTGGGGGATTTACCATGAGTCAATCTGCTAAAATCTTCATGAATGGTCGTAGCCAAGCTGTGCGTTTACCAGCAGCTTACCGTTTTAATTGCAATGAAGTCTTTATAAGAAAAGATCCAAAGACAGGGGATGTGATTTTGTCACGCAAACCAGGAACATGGGATGATTTTTTTGATCTTTTAAAAACAGTTGAGGTTTCTAAAGATTTTATGATTGAGCGTGAAGATTCCTTACCGCAAGAGAGAGACATATTTAATGACTAACGGAATAATTAATCGTTATATGCTAGATACCAATATGGTTAGTCATTTTATCAAGGGAGTAAATAATGTCCGTAACAAAGTTGTTTCTGTTCCTATGTCAGAACTTGGAATTTCTGCAATAACTGAGGGAGAATTATTATTTGGATTAGCAAAAAAACCTAATGCGAAACAACTAAGCATAGTTGTTCATGAATTTTTGATTCGTGTTGATGTATTACCTTGGGATAGTGCTGTTGCGGCTTGTTATGGGACGCTTCGTGCTGACATGCAAAAAAAAGGTAAGATATTGGGTAACTTGGATCTACTGATCGCTGCTCATGCTCTAGCATTGGGAGTAGTGCTTATTACGAATGATCGTGCGTTTGCTCAAGTTGAAGGTTTAAAAATAGAAGACTGGACTCAATAAAGAAATATCTTACACTATCTATCAGTTTATTTTGATTATCTCTACAGCTTATTTTGTTTTAATTCAGGGTGTTTGGAAGGAAATATTAATCGCCAGAAAAGGGGCTAATGAAGTAATGGAACCGTTAACCAACTTAAGTGAAAAAATTATATATAACAATACCTTATATTTTAAGGTATTTAGTGATAAAAATTTTAAGAGACAATGGGATGCATTATTGCCTGCCGATAAGGTGATCCTATCTATGATTGCACATGGAGTAGGGGATTTACATAGTCTCTTGGCATAGGAAATAATGTTAATAAAAATACAGCTCAAAATGCATTAAGAAGATCAGCCAATAAAAATTTAATTACAAAAGTTGAATATGGAACATATCAATTTGAAGATGAGGTATTTGCTGATTGGGTGAAGCATTTAGATGGTGAAATAGGCTAATTAAACGAGTTAAAGTAGTGCACCAGAAGACCTTAAAAGTGAAATCAATAAAATTCCAGTGATGTTTATATTTGCTGATGACGATGCCTTCACACCTCATGAATATTCTAAGAACTTATGCTGCATTGCTTGGCATCCTCTTCAAACTCCTAGCGTGGAAGAGGGGAAGAGCGTGCGAGTTGCATCAAAAAAATGTTACCGAAAGTAGTAGTTGAGCTCATTCGTTCTTACAGACGGGGAAAAAGCTCAGTTGGAAAAGCGACACAAAGCTGAACGCGATAAACAGGTGTGTGATCGCATTAAAGCGGTTTTATTGCGATCCGAAAAATGGAGTTATGACACCATTGGGCAAGTTTTACGGCTAGATAACACCACAGCAACTAATACTGCTGCATCAATAAATAAATTGCACACAAGAAATAACAATATGGTATAATTTCAATCAAATTTAGTTTTAGTTTATAAATATTATGCCTTTCACCTTAGATAAAAATTACTACAAGATTCTTAACATCGAGCCCTCAGCAACTCTTAGTGAAGTAAAGAAGGCTTTTCACAAGTTAGCGATGGAAACACACCCTGGTGAGGCTTTTAAACGTGTTTACGAGGCCTACGAGATGCTTTCTGATGAAAATCAAAGAGAAAAATATGACTGTTTTTTAGCTAAATCTCACAAAGGCCCACAACAATTTGCTAAAAATAAGCAAGATACATCCAAAGACAAAAATGCTGAAGATTTGCTTGACGAAGTTATAGCTTTTTTTAAAAAACAGCAACAAACGAGACAAGAAAAAGAAGTGCAGGAAACAAAACAGCGCATGAGTTGCTTGCATTTAAGTAAAGAACAGGAAACTAAGCTTTGGCAAATTCATCAAGATTTTTCTCATGATGAAAACCATTTTCAACACAAAAACTATTCCGTTGAAACATTAAAAAATTTACTCTATGTATTTTGTGATGTCAGTCTGTCTCATTTAGATGAGGAATGCCAAAATAATCCAGATATTGTGGATATGAGCTTTAATCACTCGTTTGCAGGATTACGTTATGCCAGTAAAGAGGCAATTATGCTGCTCTTCGATCGTAAAGAGAGTATGTTATATAAAAAACTCAGTTATACAAAGAGTCACATTTGGGAAGCCTCCGAGTTTTTACAATATTACCCGTACAAAGTTGATACGAATCTTTTTATAAAACTGATGCTTATTAATCCACTCCTCATAAAACCATTATCACAGAAAGAGATATTAGAGTTCTTGCGCGATCCTCAATGCCATCAACATAAAGAAAAGCTATATGTGTGTTTATATACTGATAATAGGTTTTATACTAATAAAAAGAATAATGCTGTTGGAGAGAATCTAGAAATCCTCTTCGAGATTTATAGTCAGTACGATAGAAATGTTCTACGAAAAATTAATTTTTTTGACGATTTATCACAAAATCACGATATTCCAAGGCGACTTGTTAAGAATTTATTCACTAAATATCCCAATGATATTGATTTATTCGATATTATTTCCATTAATCGTCTGGTTGATCATAAAAGTCTATGCTTTCGTTATAATGCCGTAGAAGAAAGCTTAACATGCACAGGAAAACTATTTGACGAAGGTGACGGTAAGCCTTGTACTTTTTCCAAAACGCATCAGATAATGGCCCGGAATGCTTCGCGTTTGAATTGTACATTTCTAGATGAACTTGCAATGAGTTTAGAACCAAAAATATTTTGCAAAATGCTTGCATCTATTCCTACAGCAAAACGCACACAGTATCTGTTTTCTGGTATTGGATGTGCTTCTACTTATTATACGTATCTAAACAAAGTAAAGAATACTGAACATTATCATACTGATTGTTTTTCTTGGGGTAAGCCAGACAATAAAACAAAAAAGGAAAAAACAAAAGAATATTTTGACGCGCTTTCACAACTTATTTATCCAACAAAACCAATGAATACCGATGATTTGATAAAAATCAAACAAGAGGTGTGCTCTTTCTTAAATCATTATACCGCATGGTGGAAACTGTCTTTCTTTGGGCATCATCATGAAGTCCGTGCAAAACAGATAATAAAAACCATTAATAAAGCTAATTCCCTAGCACAAATTGGCTTAATTATCGAGAATCAATTGGCTTTATTTGAAAATAAAGCGACAGACTCTCCGTTTCATAAATTCACTCTAGAGAAAATATTTGATGGTGAATCTATTGATTGGCGATTGCAGGCACGATGGTTCAATTCTTCACCAAAAAACGTACCACTTCAAAAAAATCTCATGGGTTCTGGCTATTACCGTGCACTCAAATTGGCTAAAGATGTTATTGCAAAACATAATCAAGAAGAACAATTGATAGAGGAGCTGAACGCTTCTTCGAATAATCTTGGTACTATTTAATCAGAGAGTGTTTGAGCGTAATAGAATAGATAGAGAAACCACTCTAATTTTCTGGATTTTTCAGGATAAAAGGATATTCGTTGCATCATAATTAAGGTAACCGTGTTTTTAAAAAATAAAAGAAAAAATTTATTATTGAGTCTGTGGGTATGTAGGAAAAAAGTCATTGAGTGTGGTCAAGGTGTGGGTAACGCTTTAGCGTTACCTAAGGATTAAGCAAATGATCGATTTTCATTTTTTGAGAGTGTTCATTTAACTGTGTCAGCTCAGAAATTTAACTTAACTCCCAGTTCAAACATCCTTCAAAAAATATTTGTAACTGAGAGATAATTAAGGCCCAATTGTGCATGGGTTGATTCCATTTTTCCATTACTTTTTGACAAGCACAGTAAATAAGTGGTTTTGTCGCAGAAAATTTTAGGCACTGGTAAAATTTCCAAATTTTTTGGAGTTCGACGATGCTCAGTTTCAAATGGAAGCATTTCAAACAGGATATGATCCTGCTGTTGGTCAGATGTTATCTGGCCTATTCCCTGAGCTATCGTG
>NZ_JBAQZB010000002.1:0-7081 GCF_049790535.1 Legionella sp. | reverse complement strand
CTGGTGCATGGTGTCGATCTCTTAATGTCTGGAAACACTATTTGATCATAATCACCATGCACATTCAATTTTTTTATCCCTTTTTTCAATGCGTTAAGATAAAAATTCGTGTGGAACTCTCAGGGCTTGATCCTGCATCAGTACCCGTTTCATCTATATAACACAAGTGAGTCATTTCAATCCTTTGAATTTAATTGACCTGTATGTTTAATTTTAGATCATTAAATTAGGATTGAAACTATTATATTGATTATATTTTATTCATAATTTTATAACGGAAGAGTATTTAGATTTTTAGCAATTCATCTCGACAATCATATCAATCGAAAAGTAGGCAAGAACTTTTTAAATATCCTCATATGCATAGCGATAGAGCCTACTTGAAGTCTCCGAAAGATATAATTTATCAATCATTTTGGCATCCAATTAACTTGTACATCACTCTCTAAAGTATTAAGAAACTTCAGAGCATTTTTCTTTTGTTGCTCATTGGCTTGGTCACTACTTAAAACAAAATCAGCACGTTGAATAATTTTAGTTAAATATCTAATTGAATATATTTTAGTCTGTTTTGATTCAATGTCTTTGAATAAAGAACTATTCTCAAAGTCTTTAAAAAAAATAAGCGCCTGAAACTCTTCTAAACGAAGCAATACTTCTTTGCTAAATGGTGAAGTATCAGAGATAGCCATGCTAGGTAATTTATCAGAATCAACAAAAATACCTAATGAGCCGTTAGTATGACAGAACCCAAGTTCAAAGCCATTTGCATAAACATTATTAACAATATTTAAATCTAAATCATTATTGAAAGAACCCATTGTCTACCCCTTGAATTGCTTATTTGTAGTAGTCCATTAATAAATATTTAATCAGTCCATTAGGGTACATATAGTAACGTATTATCATAGAAATAGCATCTCTCGGGCGTGGTTCTTATAGGCGTTATACGATGTACTTAACCTATGGAGAAAAAACACCCAAATCTAATTAAAATAGGCAAAAGAATCCAGGAACTACGGAAGAAACGTGGTTATTCTCAAGAAGATTTCGCTGCCGCAGCACAACTAGGCCGAAGCTACGCAGGACGGGTAGAACGTGGCGAGCAGAATATTTCTATTCAAAGCTTGATTCAGATTGCACTTACCCTTGAAGTTGAAGTGGGCGAAATTTTTCCTCCTTTAGGACAATTACATACTCCATATAGAAAAAGATTAAGTAGCTCTGAAAGCGATAACAACAAAAAATAATTTACTGATAGCTTCGGAAGAACAGGCACAGATTATTACTTACCTTATTAATTAAGCAAATTACTAGCAAAATAATATCACTCATCAAAATCCATCTTTGTAAAATAGTGGATAGCATACAGCACATTAATAATGAGAGAAAAAATACCCCACAATAAAACTAACGGTACGATGCTATTAAAAAATATTTTAAAACCAATCCAATGTGCCTCAAGCCATTCAAAATGGCATACTCTAGTGAAAAATAATGCGACCAACATAAAAATACTCATGAAACATACATAACCAAGCAGTACTGATAAAAAATCCTTTCTAGTTAAATGTACTTTACTGGGTATACCTTTTACCACTGTTGATAATTCTATAGGTCTGACTTCACTACTATTAAATCTATTACCATACATTTTTTTATTTAACGTTTTAGAGTCTAATGTAGGTAAACTTATTAATGCAGCGAAGGAAAATGCAGACATAAAGGACAGGGTATTCATTCCAACTTGAATTAAAGAACTTATATTTTTAACAGATATGCCCGTATAAAGCACAATTATTAATATCAAGGGAAATAAAATATGATAACTAAATTTTGGATAACCCTTAATTTTAAAAACATAATCAATAAATGGCTTAATTAAAAAATTTAAGCTTCTCATCGCTCAAAACCTCATTAATTACTTTATCAACAATACCACCAATAACTCGCGAATAATTTGCATCAATTATACCATTTTTAAACTCAAGAACCGCTTTATGAAAAAAGAATTCCTGTAAAAGATCCTCATCTGACTTATAATCTGAAAAGTGATATTCATTTGTTTTAGTCGTTCCACCCAAATCAATAGT
Organism: Legionella sp.; assembly: GCF_049790535.1. GTDB lineage: Bacteria > Pseudomonadota > Gammaproteobacteria > Legionellales > Legionellaceae > Legionella. The sequence continues at coordinate 4,988 of NZ_JBAQZB010000002.1, read as the reverse complement.
TACTTTCAAACTATCAAATTCATCTTTTTTTACCTTAATCACCTTCTTAACCCCATTTAATTGCTCATCCATATTGAGTTTAATTTTCTTAGGTAGTGTAAATATCATTTCATTTCTACCTATTGCGCTAAATGGGATTCCATCTTGAGAATCATTAACAACGGAATTTTTAATTAACTGTATCCCTTTTAAAGTACCTGTTTTTAACATATCTTCAAGCGTTTCACTTTTAAAAGCCTGAACCTCTAATCTGGGATATACATTTATAGAGCGATCTTCAAAAAGAATATTTGTTGTCCATTGTTTTAATAGATGATTTAAAGTTTTACACACTTGATTTGGTGTAATAAATGATCGTGCTTCAAGAGCAACGTATAAGTGATCTTCTCCTGAAATTTTGTTTTTCACCAAACGCATAACCATATGTGATATTAAACGCACAGCCTCTGTTTCTTTTTGTTCAATTTTTCGTTCTTTATCCAACTCAAAATCATAAAAATCATTTGCCTGTAAATTTCTATTAGCGTAAAAAAATAATCCTGCAAAACACTGTTCACTAGCTTCTTGAACAGAAAAATTCTTTATTTGTGCTTTATAAATACTAGTAGTATGGCTAACATCATCATTGTTTCTTAAAAAATCAATCATGCTTTTTAAACTATATTTTGATTTTAATTCACTATTCGAGTGGTATAATTGATTAAATTTTTCTTGCTTAATTTGATTTTTTTCGTCTTGAGAGAGTTCTTTCTCTCTTAATAAAAGCCTTCCAGTTAATTGTAGTCTTAACTCAAATTGGTAAAATCTGGCTATACTATTATGATTCATCAAAACTCCTTTGATTTCCACCCATTAGCACCGCGACTCTTCATGTATTGAAAATTATAGATTATTAGACTTAATTCTGGGAAAGACCCAAAAAATTAAACAGTATCCACAGAATTTTGGATCGTTTTTTGGATCGACTTGATGTGGTTGTTCGCTGGGGAAGTTCGTAACTCATTGATTTCATTGGTCGGGACGGAAGGATTTGAACCTTCGACCACTAGCACCCCATGCTAGTACGCTACCAGGCTGCGCTACGCCCCGACTGGTCGCAAATAATAACTAAGTTAAAGATAAATAACAAGCATTTGGGATTGAGAAATTATAAAAATTCTCCCTTAACCAAAAGCATTAATTCCTGTTATATGTTTTCCCAATACTAAAGTATGAACATTATCTGTCCCTTCATAAGTAAAAACAGATTCTAAATTGAGCATATGTCGTATAACATGATACTCTAGACTAATTCCGTTTCCTCCTAATAGATTTCTACATTTTCTGGCGATTTTCAATGCTTCCCGACAGGAATTCCCTTTAGCAAGCGAAATCATCGTAGGGGTTTCACGTTTTTTATCTTTCAAACGACCAATTTGTAAATTCAAGCATTGAGCTTTAATAATTTCCGTATAAATATCTGCCAAATCTTTTTGAATAAGTTGGAATGATGCTAAAGATTTATCAAATTGTTTTCGCTCTAACAGATAATCACGTGTGATATCAAAGCATGCCATAGCCGCCCCCATAGCGCCCCATGCAATCCCGTAGCGGGCCTGATTCAAGCAACTTAAAGCGGCAGCTAAACCTTTTTCAGTACCAGGAAGCAGATTTTCATCCGGAACAAAAACATTATCAAAAACCAGCTCTCCCGTAATCGAAGCTCGCAAAGACATTTTTGCTTTGATTTCAGGACAATGTACTCCTTTGGATTGAGTATCAACGATAAAGCCGCGAATACCGGCATCAGTTTTTGCCCACACAATAGCAATGTCTGCAATAGACGCATTGGTAATCCACATTTTGGCGCCATTTAAACACCAGCCACCATCTACTTTTTTTGCGTTAGTCCGCATACTGGCTGGATCAGAACCTGCATCAGGTTCAGTTAAACCAAAACATCCGATGATGTCGCCGGTTGCCATTCCGGGTAGATAATGGATTCTTTGCTCTTCGCTACCAAAGCGAAAAATTGGATACATGCATAAAGAACTTTGCACCGAAACAAAACTGCGTAGGCCACTGTCCCCTTTTTCTAATTCCTGGCACACTAAGCCATAAGCAACATAAGAGGCTTCGGAACCACCATATTCTGCAGGTAGGGTCAAACCCAATAACCCTAACTCTGCAGATTTACCAATCAATTCACGCGGAAAATGTGCTTGTTCAAAAGATTCGCACATCAATGGTACTACATCATTGCTCACAAAACGCGCCACGGTATCGCGTATCATTCGTTCATCATCTTGTAATTGTTCATCAAGAAATAATAAGTCGTCCAATTTCGTTCTCCTTCTTTTTTGAGTGTAACTCGAGTACTGCCTCAATAATATTTTCCTTATTGGGCAACAAATAGTGCCAAGCTGTGCCCAATGGGATAAAACTATCTTTTCCAATAATTCGTTTGATTTGCAAACTCGACGTGGCTTTTTCAACTAATAAAGCCATTAATCCTTCACTTAAAGATCCACTTTGTCTGCCTTCGTCGACAATAAGTACTTTCTTAGCCTGAGCTATTTCTTTCAAAATAGCAGCCTCAGGTAATGGACTAAGCCAGCGCAAGTCAATAATTTTTACATTAATATTATATTCTTCTTGAAGTACTTTCGCTGCCTGACGCGATAAATAATAACCATTGGCATAGGTTAAAATAACGGTAGAACCTTCTCCATAAACACCAACCTCCCCAAGTTCAATTACTTCATGCAGTGCCGGATAATTAAATAACCAGCCATTATCACCTGGTTTATTTAAATCTTTAGTCATATATAACGCAATAGGCTCCAGGAAAACAATGATGCGTCCCTCTTCGTAAGCCAGGCGCATGCATGTACGTAACATTTTGGCAGCATCTTGGCCATTAGAAGGACAACACACAATAACACCAGGCAAATCACGCAATACAGCAATGGAATTATCATTATGAAAATGACCACCAAAACCTTTTTGATAAGCAAGCGAAGCAATGCGAATAACCATAGGGTTCTGATATGCTCCATTTGAAAAAAAAGATAAAGTGGAGGCTTCACCACGTAATTGGTCTTCTGCATTATGCAAATAAGCTAAAAACTGGATTTCAGGAACAGGAATAAATCCATTATGTGCTAAACCAATGGCCGTTCCCAAAATAGTGGTCTCATCTAAAATCGTATCAAATACTCTGCGTTGGCCAAAACGTGCCTGTAAATCTGCAGTAACACGATATACTCCCCCTTTCTTACCTACATCTTCACCAAATACCAACATTTGTGGATACTGTGCCATTAAATCTGTCAGAGTAAAATTAATGAGCTGACATAAATTACGCTTTTGAGCTAATTGAGGATAGGCCTGTGCAAAAAGTGCAGCACGCTTTATTTCATTCGGAATCAAATAGTTTTTCTTTTTTGTTATCTTAGGAATAATCGCAGCCATAATTTCTTCAGCACTTTCCATTTTTGGTTGACGAATGGCTTCAGCAGTTTTTGCTTCAATTAACTGTTTATTGCTCTCATAAAGACTGATAATTGCTTCCTGAGTCATCCAGCCTTCGTGATAAAGCATTCCTGCAGTATGCAGTAAAGGATCTTGGGACTCGGTTAATGTAATTTCTGTTTGAGTCAAGTATTGCGATTCAATATCAGAACCTGCATGACCCAATAAACGTACACAACGCAGGTGTAAAAATACGGGCTGTTTTTTGCAGCGCGTTAAATGTTCTGCTTCTTGTGCCTTAATATAAATATCTGCAATATTTAAACCATCACATGAAATATAATGAATACCTGGACGGGAACTTATTGATTGTGCAATCCAATTCGTTGGTGTACGTACGGAGATACCTATTCCATTATCTTCACAAATAAATACGAGCGGCAAAGGATAATTTTGTTGTGCTAACCAGGAACAGGCATTGAACGTAGTTTGCGCAGATGTATGGTTCGTTGATGCATCACCAAAAGAACAAAGAATTATAGAGTCTGGATTTAAATTACCGGAAAATCCTAAATCTTTGGCACGTTTAATAGATAATGCGGCACCTAAAGCTTTGGGTAAATGTGAAGCAATGGTAGAAGTCTGGGGTGGAATAGTTAATGCAAGAGAACCAAAAACTTTGTGACGTCCTCCTGAGATAGGATCACTCGCTGCAGCCATGAGAGACAGTAAAATATCGCCGACTCCATCAACCCCTTGTACCTTTTTGGCGCGCTGCAGATATAAAGCGCCACTACGATAATGCAAAAAGGCCATGTCGTGTGGGCGGAAAACCTCGCCAAAGACAGCATTCCCTTCGTGCCCACTGCTGCCGATAGTATAAAAAGACAAGCCTTTTTCTTTCAGTTGTCTCGCAATTAAATCCAGTAACCGTGATTTAATTTGAGAGTCAAACAACTCAATGGTTGTTTTTTTATCTAATTTTGCCGTTTTTAAGCTGATAACACTTTTTAGTACAGGAAAATCTGCCTGCTGTACTCGTTTAACAAACTGCGCATCAATTACACTGGCTCTATCTAACATCCTCACATCCTGTCTGAATTGCTTTCGATACCAAACTGAGGAGTATATACGGATTTAAAATGAATCGGAAGAATGAGCTACATTGTTAAAAAATCTCAAAATATCTACAACTTTTAATAATATTAAAGTAACTCATGCCTGGTGCTATCTAAGCGGTTTCGTACTAATTACCTCATTCATCCTTACTGCAATACCCACACCCTTCTTGTGCACACAGAATCTGTCGCCCAAATTTTTTGCTTTCTTTCACTGTTAATATGGGCCATGAGCATTTGGGGCAAGGTTTGTCTATAGGTTCATTCCACAAGGCATAATCGCACTTTGGGTAATTACCACAGGAATAGAAAATTTTCCCTTTTCTTGATTTGCGTTGTAATATCTTTTTTTGATGACATTTAGGACACTCTACCCCTGTATCAGCTGGTTTTTGCAAAGTCTCCATGTGTTTTCAT
>NZ_JBAQZB010000001.1:0-17235 GCF_049790535.1 Legionella sp. | reverse complement strand
ACCCACTACTGTGCAGTAGATGTCCTCACCGATAACCACAGACTCACCAACTTTTCTTGTTAAAACCAACATGGTGCCTCTCCTTCTCTTATTTAAATAAATAGGCTTTACACTGCTTAATGTTCTCTTCAATTACTTCTCTACTGGCTGGTTGGTAGTTTTCAGATACGCTATAAAAAGAAGTTCGCTTTTTGATGTCACGACAAAAACCGATTACTTGCGGCAGGCTAGGCGGCATTTCGCAATGATCGCGACAATTAATGACGACTTGATTCAAAACTTCATCACTGAATTGGCTTAAACCTTCCAACCACTCTTTCTTGGCAAACTCTAAAAATCCATCACTCTTAAATTGACTGCGCCACATGTGTCCATAGAAAACTGCAAAGCGAGTAAACAGGTTCTCAATGCGCTTTTTAGAACTGTCTGTAACCTTGCAGGTTGATGACGTTTGATTGTTGGTATTCGTCTTCACCGATGCTTGCTGTGTCTCCTGTTTCTGGGTTCCAGAATGGATCATGGATTCTGCTCTGAGTATTTGGGCCGCACTTTTCATTCCTCTTCTCCTGCGTTAATTCAACTTTGACTTCATCTTCCCAGCATTTTTGCGACAACCAGTTCGCTGGAAATTTCCATGCTGGAACCCATTCACCATTGGCTGCTTTTTCTGTATGAGCTTTGATTTGTTGAGCAAGGGCTTGCAACATGGTTTGCAGCAGATGCTCATCAGGATTTATTTGTTTGAAAATGTCAAAGGCACGATCACGTGATTTTTTCTCGGGATACATTTGCCAGAAATGATCGAATTGGCGTAATAAATAAATATAATTATTTTCTTTTATTAGAGGTGTGTCGGCTTTTGCTATTTCACATGTGTTGGCTTTTACATCCATATTCTCAAAGAACTCTGTATTTACAAGGCTTATCTCGTGTGGCTTTGTGGCGGCTTTCTGTGGCGGGTTTATGGCGGCTTTATTTTGAACAGAAAAATTCCTTGAAGCTAATAGGCATTTTAAAATGAGATGTCTGTCTTCTGACTGTACCTCAATAATGCCTGCACGTACTAACCCTGAGACAACGCGTCGCACTTGGTCACGCGAAAAACTTTGACTTTTTATGCCTTGATGTGGCTCGGTATACAGATGCTCAGCGAGTGACTGATAACTGATGCGTCTTTTGATTCCTACTAATCCGGTTTTAACATCCATATACGGTCGTATTCCCCTTAAGTAAGCAAGTTGTTGTGTATGAGGCAAGCCATACAGAGCCTCAAGTTCTTCTCTGTTCACCATAAAATTCATCATTGATGCAATCATTCCTTGTTGTACATCTCGTTATTGTTCTTATTCTTTAATCAAAAGAAAGTAATCATGAAATTCTATACAGACTATATTGCAAAAAAAGAAGTATTTCAATAAATTTATTCTCAATTATTGTATAATATAAATATTTTTATTCATTACAATTTAAGTTACTGATATACTAACAAGTTGGGCCAATATTCGTGTCCAACAAGCAAATTGTTGTAATTAATTAGAAATAAACTAGAAGCATTTTCAGAATGTTGGAGGTGAAGTATCATTTTATTCGAATAAAGCTATTGAAATTAATCTGACCTCATTGTAGAGTGCTTAAAAAATTAAGATCTAGGAATGATTCAAATGGAATTTTTGGTTTTTTGTAAAGCGATTCAAGAAGTAGTTGACAAGTACCATAAGAGTAATGGTAGCTCAGAAAAAAGTCTTATTTTTTTGGCTGAATTGGATAAGATAGTCAAGAGTGATGAAACACATAGGTCACTTTGTATGACCCAGGCTACTATTTTATTTGAGGGCTTTTATCGCAATCTCAGTACGGAATCATTAAAAAAAGACTTTCAGGTCATCAGAGCTAAGCGATGGGAACATCATTTTGGCACACCTACAATTACATTTCTCCTATCGTTTAAAACACAGATTGATCAGACGACAAAATTGTTTGATGAAGCTAAGTTCCCCATTGATCTTCCTTGGCTTATCTTAAGCGCTAAAAATTTTAGTCTTGATCATGATAATAATGTGGTTACTGATCCAAAAAGTGTTTCGCTCATAGAGGCGCCACCTGTTAGAGAAACTACAGGTATTTTTACAAAAACGCATAATCCATTTGGGGGATTTACAACAGCACCTTGTGATCCAGTTTCTCAGCGCTTTCTTGCTCATGCTGCGCTATCAGCGCAGCATGGTGGCAAGGTACTAGAGATAGGTGCCGCTTTTGGCGCAGCAACATTGGAAGCGATTGCAAAAGGTGCAACGGTTTTTTGCAATGACATTGATCCGGAAAATTTGGCTGTAGTTCGTCAACGCTTCATGGAAACAACAGATGACTTCAAGGAATCACTCACTGGAGATAGCAGTAGGCTAATTCTTGTACCTGGTGAGTTGCCAAATGAGTTAATGGGTCTTCCCGAGAAACAGTTCGATGCAATTTTGATTTGCCGTGTATTACATTTTTTCTCTGGCGCCAAAATCGAAGAGTCATTAGCTTTGTTATCAAAACTGTTAGTGCCAAATGGTAAAATCTACATTGTTTGTGAAACGCCTTTTTTGAAAAATTGGCAGCGTTTTATTCCTGAATTCAATAGGCGAGTAGAAAATAAGGAAGAATGGCCTGGCGAAATTACTGAACCAGCGAAATTTGAAAGTAGTGGACGAGCCAGCTCATTGCCTAAATTTGTACATTGGATTACAAAGGAAATATTAGATCGAAGTTTGCTAAAGACTGGTTTTTCAATCGAGTATTCAGAGTACATCAACAGAAGCGGTCAATTTCCAGAGGATTTGTTATTGCCAGAATATGGTAAAGAAAGTATAGGTGCAATCGGGATAATTTGAGGAGTAAAGGATGATAAAACAAAAGATAGGTTGGTATGAGTGGCTCACTATCATGTTAAAGGAATTTACAGCGGAAACAGCAAAGAAGTCTAAATATGAAATTGTAGATATTGTTGCATGTGCAAAAACTGGTTTTACAAAAGCGGTGATTAAGTTGTCTGAAAGACATACAAAAGAACAAAATATCAGTGATATCATTATGGATGATGAACTCATTGAAAATCTGGACTCTAGAACAATTCGAACATTGACTTATATGGCCACGGTGGAGCGTTTGAAACCGGACTACTCTATTGTGGTTCAGCATATGACCTCTGAAATAGATGAGTATTTGCTTGAAATAAAATCACGTTCTAAAGTAGCCACTATAAAAAAGTCTCCTTCTGAACTCTCAAAAGATAAAAATTTAATTGCTAAGTTTAAACCCGAAGATGCGAATAGAATTGGGTATATGGCGGGTGTTAGAGAAACCGTTAAAGAATTCGCATTGCTCAGTAAAATAGGTAGTTGATCGAAGGAGAGACTTGTGAGGAAGGAAGTTTTTGATGCTTTAGCTCGCAAAAGACAATATAAATATCCGTACTTATTTCTGGGGCTTTATGTAACTTTTTTGTTATCAACTGTGTGCCTGGCTAGCAGAATCACTCAGATAGGGACCATGCTTGAACCAGGGGGTATTTTTGTATTTCCTTTTACCTTTAGTATTTGTGATATTGTTGGTGAGGTATATGGATATGCTTACCCAAGATTGTTTATTTGGATTGGTGTTTTAGTAGAATGTGTTTTTTCTTTAGTGCTCATTACGGTATCTCACCTTCCTGCTCCTGAATTTTTCACACAGGCTACAGCATATGAAATTGTGTTTGACCCCACACTTAGGTACGTGATATCAGGTTTGATTGGTTTGCTTATAGGGGAGCTGACTAATGTGTACCTGCTTTCAAAGTGGAAGATTTTTCTAAAAGGAAAATTTTTTATATTGAGAAGTATCCTATCAACTGCTTTAGGACAAGCCTTGCTTACAGTAGTTGTTGATTTTTTAAATTATTTCGGGAAGCTAACAGACCATCATCTTGGATGGATGATGGTCTGTGGTTATTTGTGGAAGATGGGTTTCGCGGTAATTATGATTTTTCCTGCTTGGTTGGTTGTGAAGTATTTGAAAAAAGTGGAGCAGGTTGATCATTACGATATTCATACAAACTTTAGTCCGTTTGTTTTCGGATTGAATGAGGATCACCCTAAAGATTATAAAATCAGCAGTACTGAGCCCGTGCTTCAATAAGTATTCCTAGAATATGATCATGAACTTTATCTAACTTGGTTAGTTTAAGGCTTCCATCTTCTAACTCCTGTCGCAGGTATAATGTATTATTCTCGATAAATAGTCGATTAAATGCGATAACCTCTTCATTTGCTAAGTACACGATGGCGAAATCCCTATCTTTAGGGGTTTTTCCAGAGTCAAAGATTAAGAGGGTATTTTGTTGGAAAGGGGGATCCATTGATGCATCAGGCATAATTAACACAAATGAATTTTTATCAATTTTTTTATCAACTAATAATTCGCTCATCTTTTGTGTTTTGGCCCATTCTGAGGGCCATTGTTTTAATGACTCCCATTCTATAATCGGTACTGTGCTAAGTTGCAACGTTTCCTTAATTGCATCAGGAATCACTGCAGGAAGAGCCTCCAAGCCTGTGAGCTCATTGATGGAAACACAAAAATAGCGAGATAGCTCTTCCAATGCCTTTTTTCGTGGATTTCTTGTTGAACCTGTTAAAATATGATGAATAGTCGGCTGAGGTATCCCAGTCAATCGAGCTAACTCACTTACAGAAATATTGCCATGTATTTTCATGAGTTGTTGCAAGTTCTTGCTTAACGTCATTTTAGTCATTAATAACTCAATAAATTGAATAATATTATTTAATAAGAGATTGACAAAAACATTGTCCCGTAGGTATATTACCCTTAATTGAATAAATATATTCAATTAATATATTTAAGTAGTATTAAATAGAATAATTATCTCAAATATATCATATTGTTGGTTCATTCGCCAAATAGTATTGAAAGATAATTTGACTTTAAATGAACAGGTTAGCTATTGGATAAAACAGTCAAAGGAGTATTATTTATGGAGAACAATATTTATAAAGGGATTATTCAATATATTTTGGGAACATCTAATTACACGCTAAAAAATATTGCAGAGCTATGCAACTCATCGATTAATAACATTCTCACAATTTATTCAGATAATGTCATACCGCATCATTTCACCTCTGAGGTGGAATTAGTAAAATTGTACCAAATGATTCTCAAAGCTAACTCAAATAAAGACGCTTATCGTAAATACCTTCCTTTACTCAAAAACTATCGTCAAATAAGCGTTCAATGATACATAAGGATGCGATATGAAAACTTTAAATATTCTGGAGACAGCACAGTTCCTTGGGGCTCATAAAGAAACTGTTAGACGTCTTGCTTCATCTGGACAAATACCTGGTGTGAAGATTGGTAAAAAGTGGATATTTATAGAACGGGATCTTGTCGAGTACATACGATCAAAGTATTCTAGCGTTGTTACATCGCAAGGCGCTGCTGTTCAAAGGAGTAATAAATTATGGCGCTTTACAAGCGGAACTCTACTTGGTGGGTTAGCTTCACCCATCAAGGAAAAAGAATACAAAGAAGCACTGGGACTAATGACAAGATAGCCGCACAAGAGTTTCATGATAGGCTTAAGGCTGAATTATGGAGCATAACAAAACTTGAGAATAAACCAATTTATTCTTGGCGTGATGCAGTTCTTCGTTGGTTGAAGGAAAACACAACAAAACGCAGTATTGAAACTGACAAGGTGCACTTCCGGTGGTTAGATAGTCATTTGAGTCACTACCAACTGCATGAAATAAATAACGATGTGCTTGAAGGCATCGCTCTTAAAAAAGAAGCAGAAGGGGTAACTCTGACTACCGTCAATCGAGTCATGGAAATTGTCAGAGCTTTATTAACTAAGGCTCATAGAGAATGGGAATGGATCGATAAGGTACCAGTGGTCCGTATGCGTCATGTTGAAAACAATAGAATTCGCTGGCTTAGTATTGATGAGGCGCACCAGTTGCTCGATGAATTGCCACCACATTTACGTGATATGGCGGCATTTACCTTGGCAACAGGCTTAAGAGCCTCAAATGTCAGAGAATTAGAATGGCAAGATATCGATATGATCAGGCACCATGCGTGGATACACCCTGATCAAGCGAAAACAAAAAAAGCAATTCCTGTTCCTCTTAATGCTAATGCTATTGAAATTTTAAAAGCAAGGCAAGGAACGCACAAACAATTCGTGTTCACGTATCAAAACAGGCCAGTCACAAAATGTAACACACGTGCTTGGTATAATGCAGTGGAACGAGCTAGGCTTAAGGATTTTCGCTGGCATGATTTGCGACATACTTGGGCAAGTTGGCATGTGCAAAATGGAACAAGTTTGCAGGAGTTACAACAATTGGGTGGCTGGTCAAGTTTTGACATGGTATTGCGTTATGCGCACTTATCAGGTGATCTCTTGCGACATGCTGCCAACCGAATCAATGTCTTGGACGTAGTAAGACCGATTCAAAATGCTCAGAGCTTCTAAAAAAACTGTTACAAATTTGCTACAGTCATTTTTTGGAAACACTGAAAATGAACGTAAGTGCTTGATTAAATGGTGCGCTCGGAGGGACTCGAACCCCCGACACCTTGGTTCGAAGCCAAGTACTCTATCCAGCTGAGCTACGAGCGCAATAAGCAATGATTGAATCTACTATCTTATGTCAGTCTGGTCTTAGAAGTTAGGACCAAAATGGTGGGCCGTATAGGATTCGAACCTATGACACAGAGGTTAAAAGCCTCCTGCTCTACCACCTGAGCTAACGGCCCTAAAGAGGCTGAAATCATACCCGATTAGTATAGAATTTCAAGTGTTTTTATTAATCTTTGTTATTTTTTTTTGTGATTGTATAACACAAAGACTCATTTATTTGGACATTTAAAATAATAGATTTAAAAAGATGGTACTTAATTGTAGATTGGGATTTTAAGATACTTACTACCACTCTATATCAAAAGAAGAGGTTTTAGCAAAATTTAAGGAATTTTCCGTAGCTAATATTTGATTTTCTGCTTTAAGTTTATTACTTAGGGAGGGTGCATTTGTTCGAGAAGTCATGAGGAGTAAAACATCAGCTCCTAAAGCGCCGCAGCCTTTGATGGCTAATACTTCAGGATATTCTTTAAATTGCTTAATCAGCATAAGACTGTGATGCGCAACCAGATTTAATTCGACCAGTTGTTTATGGTAACGATTAATACTGGAAATTAATTGCTGGGAGTTACTCTGTTCGAAAGCCTGTTTTGCTTCATCCACTAGCTTTGATAAATACTCGATTGGTTGAGGAAGGGTGCTTTCTTGCAAATGATGATGAGTTGTAAGTTTTATACCAGTATGGAGCAGAAAAAAAGATAAATCATGGAAAGGCCAGGCGTAAGATTGCGTGATCTTGTTTTTTTTATTAATGTAGACGCAGCCTTGTTGTGATTGGGCTATTACATCATATCCACTAGGTCTTAAGCCTTTTCCAGTCCAAGATGATTGATAATAAGCGCTCAGCATGTCATCTAGGATAGGGTGCTTGTGCTGAACAAAGCAACTTGCCAAATAACTTGCTAGGAATTGAGCGCTTGAGGCGCCTAAGCCACCACGACCTGCGTAAGGATCTTCCCAGACAAGACCTTTATCTAAGCCTTGTTGTTGCCACCAAAGACCAGCGGGAGAGTCAGGATGAATGCCAAATAAATCTTTTTCTAGTGTGAGTGACAGCTTAAAACAGGGGGTGGTGGTTAAGATAAGGGCAGAAGCTTCAGCTAGTGCCGCATATTCACCTAATAAAAAAGTTTTGGCAGGGATTAACCAGTTCATACAGCAATTGGTGTTTGTCTGATTTCAGCTAGTAAATCATGGGCATTATTCAGGCTGATTCGTTTATGCATATCAAGCCAATGTTGCAAACGCTCTTTCAGTTCGGGCATTTCGTTTTCATCCGCTCCTGCTGCTAAGAGCAAATTATCAATATGTAATTTCATATGACCTTGAATGATTCCTTCAGTACATAAAGCTTTAATTGCTCCTAAGTTTTGTACCAATCCTACAGCGGCAATCACTTGAGAAAGTTCATTGGCTGAAGATATGTTCATCATGCGCAAACACATTTTTGCAGTAGGATGAAGGGAGGTCACACCGCCAATAGTACCTACAATAATAGGGGCAGTGAGTTGTCCGATAAGCGCATTATTCTGATAGCGCCAACGTGTAATTGCCTGGTAGCGACCATCTCGAGCAGCATAAGCGTGTACTCCTGCTTCGACAGCACGCCAATCATTTCCAGTAGCTATGAGTACGGGATCAATTCCGTTCATCACTCCTTTGTTATGAGTGGCTGCTCGGTATGCGTCCATTTCGGCAAAAATGGAGGCTTCTTGTAATTTTTTGCCCAGAATTGGATCAATCGTATTAATAGTCACTTGAGCTGTTGTTAACTTTTGATCATTCAAATTGGATAATATGCACATGGTTACTTCCTCACCTGTTAATTCTTCAATAGGTGATTTTAAGTATTCTAGAACTTGGTTGATTATATTAGCTCCCATGGCATCACAGCTATTCATAGTTAGATGAATAACTGCCATGTCTTTGCCATCTTCTCTGCTAAGTTGGCGTAATTGTAAATCAATAACTCCCCCACCACGTTTTACCATATTTGCAGCCACATTCTGGTTGGCTTTTTCAATAAGATAGAACCGGTTTTCTATAAAAACTTGAGCAAACTTTTGAAAATCATTTACCTTAGCTAATTGGATTTGACCCAAAATGCAATCACCCTCCACCCAGGTTTTGATTTCGCCATATTGTCTAATCCATTTTGCTGATTTGGATAAAGCAGCAATAATAGAGGTTTCTTCAACAGCCATTGGGATAACATAGTCTTGGCCATTAATGTTAAAATTGGTTGCAACACCCAAAGGAAGTTGGAAATAACCGATAACGTTTTCAATCAATTTATCAGCTAAGTTTAAATCTTTGACACCGCCGTTTTTCAGAAAAGCAATGTCTTCTGGGGTGATGGCTCCTAAGGCAAGCAATCTTTTAAAGCGCTCTTCACGTGAGAGTTTTGAGAATCCACGGAATAATTCATCAGTATTCAGGGCTAGCGGCATGCTTTCTCCTTTATCTACGGCATTACGCAAGTTTAATGAGGCAGCATGTGCGTTGTTCAAATTGGCTGTAGTTGTCTTGCATACCTAGTTTAGTTATTTGAGAAAAATGAAGACAATTTTATCATAGAATAGTGGTGCAAACTACCTGAAAATAGATGCTTGTCTAATGATTTATTTCAATACTTAGATAAAATGTGCGATAAAAATAAACTAATAGTTTATTATTTATTTTTCGTTTTAAAGTTTTTATGTATTTTGGAGCATTTCTTTAGACAATGATGGAAATTTGGCTCATCATAAACAACATAGCAAATTTTAATAAAAAGTACTGATTAATGTCGCATTGTGTATTACTGGTTTAGGATTATTCCACGCTCTTGCTTGAGCACATAAAAGGACTTTTTTAGGTTGATAATTTTTTGCCACTTTTTAAAGTGCTATTTCCCCCCTGCAATTTAATTTTAAATTAGCTAGGAATGTTTATAAGTTTTGAGTAATTTCGTCATTGGGAAAGAGTGTTTTTTCTTGTTAAAAAACAATGTTATTAGTAGTAGTAATTGATTAACTTTGCGCTTCACAAATATTCGTATTATTCTTGAAGTAATTTTTTAAAGACATAAGACCATGGCACGAAATAGCCCCCAAATAATTTTTGATGAAAAACTGGCTCAATTTAACTGTACAGGCGCTTGGTCTGTTATAACTATTGGCGACTTATTACAAAAATTTAATGAAAAAGCCTTACCGCAAACACAAAAAATCAAGATAAGTGGTGAAAAGATAAGCCATCTTGATAGTGCAGGTGCATTAACTTTAATTAAATGTGTCAATGAGCTAAAACAAAGAAACAATCAAGTAGAGTTGACAGATTTTACTGAACGACAACGACAACTTTTAGATTTAATTAAAGACAAGCAAGAGGTTCTAGATTATCAAATTCATTCATTACCACAACAAAATATACTGTATCAAATAGGTAAAGAGGCCGAGATTAAATTACTACAAGTCAATGGTCTGGTTATTTTAATTGGGGATTTAGCAACTAAAATTTTTAATGCTTTTGGTAATTGGCGTCGATTTCAGTGGCCAAGTATTGTGGCAAATATTGACTCTACGGGAATTCAAGCGTTACCTATTTTGGCTTTATTGTCATTTTTAATTGGGGTCGTTTTAGCCTATCAAATGGGACTGCAATTAACGACTTACGGTGCTAATAGTTTTATTGCATATTTATCGGGCATGGCTATTTTTAGAGAATTTGCTCCATTAATTACTGCGATTATTGTAGCCGGACGAACGAGCTCTGCATTCACCGCGCAGCTTGGAAGTATGAAAATTAACGAAGAAATTGATGCACTCTTAACCATGGGTTTATCTCCTACTGAATTGTTAATTTTACCTAAAGTCATAGGTTTACTCCTTGTTTTTCCTTTATTGATTTTTTGGGCTGATATTTTTGGTATTTTAGGTGCAATGATTATGTCCAATAATCTGTTAGAAATTGGGTTCCTTGATTTTTTGCAGCGATTAAGAGATTCTGTAGGAGTCTCCCAATTTAGATTGGGGCTTTATAAGGCACCAGCATTTGCCTTATTGATTGCTTTAGTTGGTTGTTTTCAGGGATTGAGGGTGGAGCCAGGCACTGAGAATAATATTGGCAGTCAAACTACTCGAAGTGTGGTGCAATCACTGTTTCTGATTATTATTGCTGATGCAATCTACTCAGTTATTTATAGCTGGATGAAGTTATAGATGAGCGAACCGGTTATCGAAATTAAAGGGATGAAGAATTACCTTGGCGGTCAATGGGTTCATTCAGACATTAATTTGACTGTAGAAAAAGGTGAAATCTTAGCGATTATCGGTGCTTCAGGTAGTGGTAAAACCACAATATTACGCAGTTTGTTAATGCTGTTGAAACCTAGTGCAGGCAACATTAAAATATTTGGTGAGGATATTGGCAATCTTGATGCTCAGCAATCTTTTATGTTGCGTCGTCGTTGGGGAATGCTTTTTCAACACAATGCTTTATTTGCATCAATGAATGTTTTGGAAAATGTGATGTTTCCTATGAAAGAATTTACTAATCTAGAACTCACAATGATGCAAGAATTAGCTTTATTAAAAATAGTACTGGTAGGATTGTCCAAAGAAACAGCAGCTAAATTGCCTTCCGAATTGAGTGGTGGAATGCAACGAAGAGCCGCGGCAGCTCGCGCCATTGCTATGGATCCTGAACTATTATTTCTTGATGAACCAACTACGGGTTTGGACCCACGTAGTGCACGACTTTTTGACGATTTAGTCGTTTTTTTAAGGGATTCATTAAATCTCACTATTGTCATGATAAGTCATGATATTGAATCATTAAAGCGCACCACTGATCGCGTCGCCTTTGTTGGTAATGGTAAAATTTTAAGTGTTGAACCAATTAATGACTTGATGAAAAATAAAAATGAACTGATCGCGGATTATTTTAAAGGTTGTTGATGTCAACAGACTTGGATAATAGAAATTTAATGCTTGGGAGATAAGTTATTTGGAAGCAAAAACCAATTACACCTTTATTGGTGTAGTCGTACTTATGTTGCTAGTAGGGATTGTGTTTGCCATGGTATGGTTATCAATTGGTTTTAACCAAAAATCATATCATTTATACACGGTTTACCTGCATGAACCAGCCTCTGGATTGAGTAAAGATGCTCCAGTAAAATTTAATGGAGTACTGGTTGGGTATGTTTATGAAATTAAATTGAACGATAATGACCCAAGACAGGTAGAAATCTTATTAAATATTGAATCGGGCACTCCAAGTACTACCAGTACTTCTGCAACTTTAATTTCTCAAGGAATTACGGGAGTTACCTATATTGGTTTAACTGCAGGATCTTCTGATCTTACTCCCATACCAAAAATGCCAGGGGAGCCATATCCTGTGATTCCTGCAAAACCTTCTTTATTCAACCAACTGGATAGTCTTTTAAAAGAAGTTTCAGAAAGTATTGGTAAAGTAAGTGTCCAAGCTCAACATATCTTTAATGAAGAAAATGCGCTTCATTTAAGACATATATTAGCCAATATTGAACAGGTTACAAAGGTGGTTGCCAATAACAGTAAGAATATTGGTGCCACTATTAAAAATGCAGATGTATTTTTAATTAATCTTGCTAAAATCAGTCATGATTTTCCACAAATGAGTAAAGAATTGAAAATAGGGATATCTAAATTTAAAACAATGGCTGAGAGTTTAAGTAAAGCGGGAAACAGTGTTTCCAGTACTATGGGTTCTGGAAGAAATACATTGGATAAGTTCTCGCAGGAAACCCTTGCTCCAGCATCGATTTTATTACGTCGTTTAAATGCTATTTCGGCAAACCTTGAAAAGGTCAGTAGTGAAATTCGCCAAAATCCTTCTGTAGTTATCCGTGGGGCTGCAGCGCCAAAACCTGGGCCGGGGGAATAAGAGATGAAAACACAAATGATTTTTGGAGTCGGTATCAGTGCTCTGGTGCTTGTTGCCTGTTCGCCCATTAAAATTCCAGTGACTAATCAATATCAATTGATCGAGTACAGTAGCAAAACACTGGCTAAAAATCCCAGACACTTTGCTTTATGGGTTACTCCGCCTGAAGCGGTTGCAGGTTATCAAACCGAACAAATGCTTTATGTAACTAAGCCTTTTCAACAAGAGTATTTTGTAAAAAATTCTTGGACGAATCCTCCTGGGGAAATGCTCTATCCTTTAATGGTGCAAAGTTTACAAAAAACTGGCTTCTTTTATGCAGTGATGTCCAGTGTTTATAGTCAAGGGGCGGACTACCGATTGGACACACAATTGCTCTCTTTAGAGCAAAATTTTCTAAAAAAACCAAGTGTTATGGATTTCTCTGCTAAAGTTGTATTGACTCGAGTTACGGATAACAAAGTGCTTGCATCCAAGATTATTAGCCAACATATTCCCTGTCCCACTGATACGCCTTATGGAGGAGTTGTTGCGGCAAATAAAGCGACTCTTCAGTTTACAGCGATTATGTCTGATTTTGTGGTCTCGCACATTAGAGATTAAAGTGCGGGTCAATGAATCAAAATGGATCTGAACTGCAAAAAATGTGAATCCCTGTAGCCAAAAAATAAAAAGAATTGTACAATGTCACGTCAAGAATCCTGCACTGGGATTGTGTAAATTTTAATAATAACTAGAGAATAAAGGAGATTGAGGATGAAAGCTGGATCATTTTGTAAATTAGGCCTACTTGCTGCAAGTGTTTTAGTTGTAGCTGCTTGTTCTAAAGCGCCAGGTAGTGCTGACGTGAGTGAAGCAGGTCTTTCTGCTCAAGGTTTAGGGCGGTTTACTCATTTTGCTGGCCAACAGCCAGGAGAGTCCTACACAACTAAGGCACCTCATAATCAATTATATTTATTTTCTTATGATGACAGTAGTTTAAATCCTAAATATCTGCCATCTGTAAATTCACAGGCTGAATACCTGAAGTCACATGTTGGCGCACGTGTTTTGGTTGCTGGACATACTGATGAACGGGGTAGTCGTGAATATAACGTAGCGCTTGGTGAGCGCCGTGCACACACAGTCGCTGATATTTTGCGTATGGCCGGTGTAAATCGACAACAAATACGTGTTGTGAGCTATGGTAAAGAGCGTCCAATTAACCTAGGACATGATGAAGCGTCGCATGCGCAAAACCGACGTGTAGAATTTATTTATGAGGCAACAAGATGATTAATTGCAAAAAACACTTTATTGCTGCTGGTTTTATGTTAATGCTTCCTTTGGTCTGTTGGTCAGAGGCACCGGTAGTTGATGAGAGTGATAATTTTGCAAGTATTGATCGGCAACAGGCGTATGAAGAAGCGCCTGTTGCTGGTTCCAAGTATAATGAGTCTCAATTTGAAAGTGCGCAAAATGATGGTTATTCTATGGATAGTTATCAAGGGGATGATGGTTCGCCGCTTGCTAAAGACGATCAGGTAAGTAATTCCGGTAATAATGTAACACTGGTTAATAAAATTCAAAGTTTACAACAAGAACTACAAGAACTTCGAGGTCAATTAGAGGTTCAAGCGCACGATTTAAAATTATTGCAGCAACAGCAAGTTGCTTTTTATAAAGACTTAGATATGCGTTTAAATGGAAATGCTTCCACTTCAACAAAAATATCTGCACCAACTAAATCACTTGCACAACGCTTGGATAACTCCAAAGAATCAGCATTTCAAACTAGTGCAGCTGCAGGTCAATCAAGGGCAACCGGATCAGTTGTATCAACTCCTGCATTAGTGGTTCCAGTTTCTAGAGAGAATCCTGCTGATGAACAAATCAGTTATTTAGCTGCTTATGAATTGGTGAAAAATAGACGCTATGATGAAGCAATCACTTCGATGAAGCTGTTTGCACAAAAATATCCAAGAGGTGGTTATACGGCTAATGCACACTATTGGTTAGGTGAATTGTATTTGGTTAAGAAAAATTATGCGCAAGCAGTGGAACATTTTAATGTAGTGTTACAACAATTTGCTACCTCAAGTAAATCGGCTGCAAGCATGCTAAAAATGGGTTATGCATATGGTGCAATGGGGAATAAGTCAGAGGCAAAAAAATATCTGCAACAAGTGGTAAGGGCCTATCCTGGTACGCCAACAGCTCAATTAGCTAGTTCAAAATTAAGAGCAATATGAAGTATTTCAAATATTTATTCAGGATGAAACCAATTCTTTTTTTGTTTGGGCAACTCATGAGCAAGCACATCCATTATCTCAGTTGTCCTCTTCAATTATATAAAATTTTGTGGAATAACATACCAGGTCATTGATCCAAGGAGAACATTATGCACTGGGTCGCTCACGCTCCTGCTAATATTGCATTAATTAAATATATGGGTAAAAAGGATGAGAATTCCAATAATCCAGATAATCCTTCATTGTCTTATACCTTAAATAATCTATTAAGTACGGTGAAACTGGAGCAAATCAATCTAAAAGAGGATGTATGGAAACCGCTAAATATTTCAGGAACCCCCCCCTTTATTTTGTCTAAGACCGGACAAAAAAAGTTTCTTAATCATCTGCTGCGTATAAAAAATCATTTTGGTTATGAAGGTAGTTTTTTAGTGCAGTCATGTAATAATTTTCCCCATAGCAGTGGACTGGCCAGTTCGGCTTCCAGTTTTGCTGCGTTAACACGATGTGCCGTATTTGCGCTTTCTGAATTAACTCAAAAAGAGATACTTTCGCCTAATGAACAAGCTTGTGTAAGCCGCTTAGGCTCCGGATCTTCTTGTCGTTCTTTTTATTCTCCATGGGCTTTATGGAAAGAGGATAAAGTAACCGCAATTAATTTACCGTATCCAGAATTATTGCATCAAGTTATTGTGGTGGATGGTGAAAAAAAAGAAATTTCTTCTAGTGAAGCACACAAACGAGTTAAAAGTAGTGATTTTTATTCAACACGCAGTTTAAGGGCGGAAGAAAATTTAAGTTTGTTATTAAATGCATTAATGACTAATGATTGGAGTAGGGCTTATCAAATATGCTGGCGCGAATTTCAAGACATGCATCGATTATTTAATACGTGCAAACAACCTTTTTCTTACATAAATCAAGACAGTCTGACAGTGCTGAATGATTTAGAGCAATTTTGGGATAAAAATGGCGATGGTCCTATAGTGACAATGGATGCTGGACCTAATATTCATCTATTATATCGACCTGAACAAATAGAAATGGCACGTGAGTTTAAACGTAATTATTTAGCAGGTAATTATGAAGTTCTATGATTTTGAAACAATAACTTATGGTAAATGGATTTTAGCGGGTGAACATGCAGTGGTACGAGGGCATGCAGCCTTGGTATTTCCTATTAAAGAAAAAAAATTAATCTTAAGCTATTCTGCTGATTCGTTCGAATTAGGCGCAGATTATATGGGAAGTAGTGGTGCTGATATGCATTTATTGTTTTGGAGCGTGTTAGAGCATGGCATGCAGTTGCTGGGGCGATCTTTAAATCAATTAGGTGGTCATTTTCATTTAGACAATACCATTCCGGTAGGGGTAGGAATGGGAGCCTCTGCGGCTCTTTGTGTAGCAATGAGTCGCTGGTTTTATAAACAGCAGATGATAGAAGAGAATCGGTGCAATGCTTTTGCCAAGGAATTAGAGCATTTATTTCATGGTAAAAGTAGTGGTTTGGATATCGAAGGAGTTTCTTCCGAAGGAGGCATTTATTTTAAGGCGGGAAAAAGCGTTCCTTTACAACAAACATTTCAACCCCAATATTTTTTATCTTCGTGTAATCAGATTGGTATTACTTCTCATTGTATTCAACAAGTGCAGGATTTATGGAATAAAAATCCGCTATTAGCGAAACGACTTGATGAACAAATGGTCGAATCGGTCGAGCAAGCAAAAATGGTTTTAGAGCAAGGTGGTGATAGTGCAGTATCTTTGCTAGCTCAAGCTATTAATAAAGCAGCTGATTGTTTTGTGCAATGGAAGTTGGTCAGTGAAAGCTTACAACAACATATGAATCGGCTAATTGCTGAAGGCGCTATTGCAACTAAACCTACGGGTTCAGGAGGAGGGGGATTTGTATTAAGCCTTTGGGATAAACAACCACCAGCGGAATTAAAGTTATTAGCGGTTTAATATACAAGAGCAGGACAAACGCATCTAATAGTACAACGTAAAAACAAAATGCCTACGTTCCGTGCTTTATGCACGGAATCCAGAACCGATCTTGATGAGAAATCGTATGGATGCTGTGCATCAAGCACGACAAGTAGGCAAAAACGAGGCTTTTTATGCTCAAAAATTAGATGCGTTTGCCCTGATAACAGTTAAAATTCCCCTCTAAATGGCAGTATTTTGGGTCTCGTTTTCTTCTTTCTGGTGATAATTTTTTATAGTGTACAATTTAATTTTTCTTGAGAATCTTCAGATAGGTCTCTAGAATTTCTTTGAGTAGAAAAAAGAGTGATTCCTTTTGAAGAAAAAACAGTTTGTGGTTCTGGAATAGCCTCGTCATGAATTTTGATTTGCTTGAGCTCTTTTGAAATGATTTCCACTGTATCACCACATGTA